>NZ_BLTE01000012.1 GCF_013019105.1 Fundidesulfovibrio magnetotacticus | reverse complement strand
CCCCGGCCCACCAAGGCCCACCGGCTGAAAAACCGCGTGGGTCACAAGTTCAGCTACTATCCGGACATCCACGGCGGCGTCATCGCCTGCTGCGGCTGCGGGCGCTGCATCAAGTACTGCCCGGCCAGCGTGGACATCCGCGAGATCGTGCGCAAGGGCGTGGAACTCCCCGCCGCCAAGCCGGAAACCAAGTAGGGAGCCCTCCATGACCGCAAGCAATCCCTATCTGCCCGAGATCGCCACCGTGGTGGAGACCGTCCAGGAAACCCCCACCATCAAGACCTTCCGCGTGCGCCTGAACAACCCCGGGCGCATGGCGGCCTTCCGCTACGAACCAGGCCAGGTGGGCCAGCTCTCCGTGTTCGGCGTGGGCGAATCCACCTTCGTGATCAACTCGCCCCCCACGCGCATGGACTACCTCCAGTTCTCCGTGATGATGGCGGGCGAGGTCACGGCCAAGCTGCACACGCTCAAGGCCGGGGACCAGGTGGGCGTGCGCGCCCCCCTGGGCAACGCCTTCCCCTACGAGTCCATGAAGGGCAAGGACATTGTGTTCGTGGGCGGCGGCATCGGCATGGCCCCCCTGCGCACGCTGCTCCTCTTCATGCTGGACAACCGCGAGGACTACGGCAAGATCACCCTGCTCTACGGCGCTCGCAGCCCCGAGGACATGGCCTTCCGCTACGAACTGCCCGAGTGGACCACCCGGAAGGACATGGAAACCGTGCTCACCATCGACCGCGAGGCCCCGGGCTGGGAGCACAAGGTGGGGCTCATCCCCAACGTGCTTCTGGAAATGGCCCCCAAGTCCAAGAACGCCGTGGCCGTCACCTGCGGCCCGCCCATCATGATCAAGTTCACGCTCCAGGCCCTGAAGAAGCTGGGCTTCGAGGACGACCAGATCGTCACCACCCTGGAGAAGCGCATGAAGTGCGGGGTGGGCATCTGCGGGCGCTGCAACATCGGCACCAAGTACGTTTGCATGGACGGGCCGGTTTTCACCTACGCCCAGCTGAAGGAACTGCCCAACGAATTGTAGCGTGCAGGGCGGCCCTTCGGGGCCGCCCTTATCGTCATGATCATGAAATAAGGCAAACTGCTTGAATCCCGGAACATCCTGATCTAGGGTCGATCCGGAATCCACGGGATGCAACGCCTCGGACCGGCAGCCCTCACCCCGGTCAACGCGCGTCCTCAGTTCCGGGGGACAGCCGCTTCGCTGTACAGTCGTACGTCGCCCGTCCACCCCGGGCTCACCATGGAGGTCCCAGCATGAGACTTTCGCTCAAGGCCGCCTTTCTCGCACCGGTTCTATTCGTGGTAACGGCAGGCCTCGGGGGGCTCGTCTGGCTGGGGGCCAGCGCCACGCGCGACTCCGCCGCCACCATGCTGCGCTCCGACATGCCCATCGTGGCCCAGACCATCGTGCGCGACATCGCCTCCTCCATGGCCCTCAAGACCGAGGCCCTGCGCACCTGGACGGACATCGCCGTCACCCGGTCCACGGCCGCCACGGGTGACGGACACGAAGCCTTCCAGAAACGCCTTGCCGCCACGGTGGCCTCCTACAAGAGCCTGGGCATCGACTACGTGAGCCTCTACACCATCAAGGGCGACCTGGCGGGCACGAGCCTCCCCGGCCCGCTGGTCAAGGCCAACATGGCCGACCGCGACTACTTCAAGGCCGTGACCAGCGGCGGCAAGCCCTACTTCATCTCCAAGGCGCTGCTGAGCCGCATCTCCAACAAGAACGTCCTCGTGGTGGCCGTGCCCGTGAAGAACGAGTCCGGCGCGGTCATCGGGGTGCTCACCGCCGCCGTGGGGCTCGACTCCCTCACCGGCGAGGCCTCCGAGATCCGCATCGGCTCCACAGGCCGCGTGCTAATCTTCGAGCCCGACGGCAAGGCCATCGCGCACCCCGACAAGGGGCAGCTCCTCAAGGACGAGGCCGCCAAGGACGAACTCATCCGCAAGGCCCTGGACGTCAAAACCGCCCAGCTCGTCGAGGCCTCCGACGGCCGCCTGGCCGCCGTGCAACGAGACCCCTTCACCGGCTGGGTCTTCGTGGTGGAGGCCCCCATGGATGACCTCAACGCCATGGTGCGCTCCTCCATCAACCAGCAGGCCCTCCTGGCCGCCCTGGTGACCATCGTGCTCACCGGGGCCATTTGGCTGCTCTCCGTGAAGGTGGTCACAAGCCCCCTCACCCGCTGCCTCGACTTCGCCAAGGACGTGGCGGGCGGCAACCTGGACAAACAGCTCGAAACACAGACCAGCTGCGTGGAGCTTCGCGAACTCTCCCAGACCCTCTCCGACATGGTGGCCACACTCAAGGCCAACCTCGCCAGCATCGCCGACAAGGAGGCCCTGGCCCACGCCGAGACGCAACGAGCCCAGGAGGCCCTGCGCCAGGCGGAGGAAGCGGGCTGCCGCGCGGAACGCTCCCGTCTGGAGGGCCTGGCCGAAGCAGCTGGACGCCTGGAAGGCGTGGTCAAGGGCGTCAACGACTCCTCCGGCGTGCTCTCGCGCCAGATGGGCGAGGCCGTCCAGGACGCCCACGCCCAGCAGGACCGCACCATGCAGACCGCCACCGCCATGGAACAGATGACCGCCACCATCCTTGAAGTGGCCAAGGGCGCGCACGACGCCGCCGGTCAGACCGACGCCGCAAGCCAGAAGGCCCTGGAGGGCCGCTCCCTCGTGGACCAGGCCGTCTCCGCCATCGCCGGGGTGGACTCCCTGGCCGGGGAACTCAAACAGGCCATGGACGGCCTCGCCGCGCAGACCAAGGCCGTGGACCAGGTGATGACCACCATCTCCGACATCGCCGACCAGACCAACCTCCTGGCCCTCAACGCCGCCATCGAGGCCGCGCGCGCCGGCGAGCACGGGCGCGGCTTCGCCGTGGTGGCCGACGAGGTGCGCAAGCTCGCCGAAAAGACCATGACCGCCACCAAGGAAGTGGGCTCCACCATCTCCGCCATCCAGAACGGCACCCTGGACAACGCCCGCAAGGTGGTGGGCATGGCCGACGCCGCCACCAAGGCCAGCGAACTGGCCCGCACTTCCGGCGCGGCCCTGGCCGAAATCGTCTCCCTGGTGGAACACGCCCTGGACCAGGTGCGCTCCATCGCCACCGCCAGCGAAGAACAGTCCGCCGCCAGCGAGGAGATCAACCGCTCCGTGGACGAAATCCGCGAACTGGCCGGACGCATCGCCCAGGGCATGACCCGCTCCGAGGAGATCCTCCACGAGCTGGCCCACCAGAGCGACTCTCTGGAAACCATCATCACCTCCCTGCGCGGCAACCAGTTGGAGGCGTAGGCCGACAGAGTAGAGTAGAGAAGAGAAGAGAAGAGAAGAGCCTCCGGCGGCCAGAGAGGGCGCCGCCCTCTCTGGACTCACCCGCCAGGGGGGAGCCCCCCCTGGACCCGGCAATTGCTTCGCGGGTTTCACCGGACGCCCTGGTGCGGCCTGACGCCCCGTGGGCGCGGGGCAACGGCCCGCTACGAGAACAAACACGCCCATGCTGGCCGAAGCCCTCGAACACCTCCTCACGCCCTGCCCCGCCCCGGCCCGCCGGATGGGGCTCCTGCGCGAGTCCGTGGCCATCGGCGCGCGCCACCGCCGCTGCCGCGAGGCCTGGCGGCCCCACCTGGAGCGCTGCCGCGCCCACATCCTCCAGGCCGCCGACGCCTGCCAGGGCGGCGGCACAGCCCTGGTCCTCGGTTCCGGCCGCCTCCTGGACATCCCCCTGGAAGAGCTGGCCGCGCGCTTTCGCCGCGTGGTCCTGGCCGACGCTGTGCATCCGCTCAACGTGCGCTGGCGCGCCCGGTCCCTGCCCGGCGTGCGCCTGGACGCCGTGGACCTCACCGGCACATGGCAGGAGGTCCTCCAGGGACGCCTGCCCCGACCAGCCGACCCCGCCCTCTACCGCGACCTCTCCCCTGACCTGACCGTCTCCGCCAACTGCCTTTCCCAGCTTCCCCTGGCCCCCCTGGCACGCCTGGAAGCCGCTGGGCGTTACGATGCCGACGAGTTGGAAGCCTTCCACCGCGCCGTGCTGGCCGCCCACCTGGACTGGCTGCGCACGCTGCCGGGCGTGCGCCTGCTCCTCACCGACACGGCATGGCCCCCCGGGCCGCGCGGGGATGACCCCCTGCCAGGCCTCCAACTGCCGCCCCCCCTGGACGCCTGGGACTGGACCGTGGCCCCGCGCCCGGAAATCCACGCCGACCGCGACGTGACGCACCGCGTGGCGGCCTTCCTGCTGCGCGGCTGACCCGTCCGCCAGCACATCCCTCCGGCGCGCATCTCCCACGCCATCCCGCACTTTCTGCCCACATAGCGCTATGTGGGTGGATTTCCCAGCGCGTCTGGCGATAATCGCCGCGACCCTGGCAAGGAGCGTCGATGGCGAGATCAAGCGTCAAGCACCGCACCGTGAATTCAACCCCCGTCACCTTCGACGGCGGGCTGGACCTGTCCCAAGGCCCCGAGGCCCTGGCCCCCAACCAGCTCTCGGAAGCCCGCAACATGTACTACGAGGAGACGCGCAACGTCCTCGCCACCCGTCCCGGGCTGGTCTGCGCCGCCGAGCCGCCCCCGGGCGGCCCGGACATCACGGCCCTGCACTGGTACGAAAAGGACACCCTCACCGGTTGCCTCGTGGCCGCCACGGCGGACGGCAAGCTCCACAGCCTGGACGAGTCCGTTTCGCCCCCGGCCTGGAACCACGTGGCCGATCTGGACCAGCAGGGCATCACCCCGGGCTTGTGCACCTTCCACGGCAGGCTGGTGATCGCAGACGGCGGGCCCTGCCTGCGCGCCTGGGACGGGGAGACCGTGGAGGACCTGGAGGGCTCGCCTTCGGCCTCGGCCGTGGCCGAGATCGGCGGACGCCTCGCGGCCAACTCCGCCCAGGACCTGGACGGCGTGGCCCTCTGCGGCCCCTACGACGAAACCGACTGGGACATCGCCGACGGCGGCGCGATCTTCTTGCGCGCGGGCTACGGCGACGGACTGCGGGTGACGGGCTTCGGAGTGATCGGGCAGGACCTGCTGGTCTTCAAGGCCGGGGATTCGGGCAAGCGCATCATGCGCCTCCAGACGGCAGGACCGACCTCGGGCTGGGGCCTCACCCAGCTCTCGCGCAACCTCACGGCCCACTCGGGACACTGCGTGGAGCACGTGGGCAACAACCTGCTCTTCGCCGGGCCCGGCGGCATCTTCGACCTGGCGGGCGTGCAGCAGTACGGCGACCTCCAGGTGGGCGGCGCGGGCCGCCCGGTGAACCCGTCGCTGAACGGCAAGCGCGTGGCCTCCATGCGTTTCCTGCCCCGGCTGGCCGTGCTCCTGGCCTTCGTGGAGGGCGATTCCCAGGTGCTGGTCTACCATCCCCACAACGCGGCCTGGACCCGCCTGGACTTCCAGGGCCTCTTCCTGGGCGCGTGCTGCCAGGCCGGGGAGCGCATCTTCCTGGCGGGCCGAGGCGGACGGCTCTACCGCCTGGGCCTGGGCGAATCGCGCGACGAGGTGCAGCCCGGGGACTTCGCGCCCATCAAGGCCCTGGTGCGCTCCAAGATGTTCACGGCGCCGGGGGGGATGATCCTGCGCTCCGTCCGCCTGGACTTCGAGGCCCTCACGCCAGGCCAGGGCGCGCTCCAGGTGCTGGGCGCGGACCAGGTGAGCCCCGTGACGCTCTACACCTGGCAGGCCGACCCCGGCCTGGGCAGGCTTGCGGACGCCGACGCTCCCCTGGAACAGGCCTCGCAGCCCCTCGGGGCGTCGTCGGAAACCCAGGACGTGGCCCGCGCGCGCGTGCGCGACCGGGCCCTTTCCTTCCAGATCGCCACAACCGCCGGACGCGTCCGGCTCCGGCAGTGCCTGGCCGAGATGGCCCTGGCCGCCGGCTAACCGAAAGGAGAATCCCCATGGACTACAACGGTCCTTCCACCTTCGGCCTCCAGCAGGCCCACATCTTCGCCAACCAGAACAACGTGGACCCCTACGGCAAGGCCTCCTTCCTGAACGACGCCCAATGGTGGGGCAACAAGGCCCAGGCCCCGGCCAACACCCCATGGAGCGCCCCTTCCTACCAGAGCTTCAATTACCAGAAGTACGCTCCCGGCGCCGATCCCTCCTACAAAACCTACGCCCAGGCCGCGCCCGACTACAAGGGTTTCCGGGACGGCGACTACGACCGCTACGAACTCTCGCTCAAGGCCCCCGGCGAGCGCGCGGCCCAGAAGGCCTACGAGACGGCGAAACGCGACCTGGCCGACGCCTACTCCTCCCGGGGCCTCTACGGCTCCAGCCAGTTCACCCGTCAAATGGACGGCCAGGTCACCGAAAGCTACATGGACGCGCTGACCGGCAACGCGGCCAACGCCGCCGCCAAACGCTACGACTTCCAGGCCCAGGACCAGCGCTACGCCCAGGACCAGGCCATGGCCGCCTGGCAGGCGCGCATGCGCGAGAACGACGCGTCCAACCAGATGGCCTACAACGTCTGGCAGAACCGTCTCTCCGAGAACGAGCAGATGCAGAACCTGCTCTTCCAGGACAACTCCCAGGCCAACGACTGGAACTGGAACGCCTCCACCGCCCAGCGCGACTGGAACGACGCCATGGCCCAGCGGCAGGTGAACTACAACAACATGATGGCCCAGAGCCTCCAGGACTGGAACATGCAGCGCCTCTCCTGGGACACGGACCAGAACGAGGCCGCCTGGAACCGCACCTGGGGCATCTGGTCCAACGTGGACCCCGAGGTGGAGCGCTGGCAGAAGAAAATGATGCGCGAGCAGGCCAACCTGTCGTCCCAGAACTCGGCGGGGGGGCTCATCGCCTCGGCGGGCAGCCTGGTGGGCGGCGTGGCGGGCATGTTCAACCCCATCCTGGGCTCGGCCATCACCATTGGCAGCAACTTCGCCGGGCGGCTCATCCGGTAGCCGCGCCGCGAGACGAGGTCCCCGCCGGAGGCCCGCCCCCTTCCCGGGCGGCGCTTCCGCGCGGGAATGCCAAACGCCGTCGCGGACAGGTGTCGCCGCGACGGCGCTTGGCATCTTGATGCATCACCGACAGGGACGCGCCGTTCGGGATGACGGCAAAGAGTTCCGGCCCCGGCAGCGGAGCCGATCCGCTGGACATGGCGAACGCCTCACCCTGCCCGGCCTGGCCGGAGAATCAGCCGGGCGCATGGACCCGGCGTCCGCTTCCTGCCGGAACCGGCCGGACCGGGCCGCACTCCGTCGGACTACTGGGCCGAAAGCCCCATCACCCGCAGGGCGTCGGCGATGGGCACGAAAAAGTTCAAGCCTACCACGTCATCGGCTCTCACACTCCAGGAACACATGCCCACAACACGGCCCTGAGCGTCCACCAGCGGGCCGCCGCTGTTGCCTCCGTTGATGGTCGTGTCGCTTTGCAGCCAGCGCCCTTTCTGGTTGACCCGGTAGTTGCTCACCACGCCCTTGCTCACCGACCCCTGGAGGTTCTTGTCGTACGGCGCGCCTATGGCGTAGACGTCACTCCCCACCGGCAGGTCCTCCAGGCGGACCTTCAAGCCGCCCAGGGACGAAGAATCCACCTGCACGAGGGCCACGTCCTGGCGCGGGTCCGTCTTCAGGACACGCCCCTGAACCCTGGTGCCGTCCGGGTAGACCACCCGGATCTGCTTGCTGTCCTTCACCACGTGGTCGTTGGTCAGGATGAGGCCGGAATCGCCCACCAGGAAGCCCGAACCGTGGCCGCTGCCCTGCTGGAGCATCACCACGCGCTTTTGCACCTCGGGCAGACTCAAAACGCCTCCCTTGGCCAGGGGCACCGTTCCCATGGAAGGGTTGTCGGCGGACACGGGGCCGGGTGAGGCGGACGTGACCGGGCCGGGCACGAAAGTCTCGTCGGCAGGGGTGGCATCGTCGTCGCGCAGCATCAGTTGATGGAATTTCTGGTCGGCCAGCAGCCCCTTGGCGGCGTTGCTGAAGGCCGCCGCGAGGCTCACCTCGGCGTCGTCGCCCGAGAAGTCCACCGAGGCCGCGCCCTTGGTGACCTGGGTGTGGAGCACCTTCTTGTCCAGGGGATCGTAGACCTGCCACTCCACCGTGATGGTGGAGGAGGCGACGCCGTCGGTGTAGATCATGGCCCCGCCCCAGCCCCACATGTTGGGCATGGGGTAGCAGATGTTGTGGGTCACATCCAGGACCTTGGCCCCGAGCACGATCTCGGAGGATTTGCGTTCCTCAAAGAGATTGTCCGGGTCGCCCACCACGGTGTAGTTGGCCGCGCGCATCTCTTCATAGAAGGCGCTGGTCCATTCCTCGTCGCTGATGCCCTTGCGCCCCGCCCGCCAGGTCACGTCGCTCAGCCTGGCGCAGGCCAGGCCGATGCCTTTGCTCCCCACGCGGGTTCCGCGCGAAACTTTGGACACCACCTTGCGCAGGGCGATGGATTTGCTTTTCTTCCCGGCCGGAACGTCGATGGCATGATACTCGATAGGCGAAACTTTTTGAATACCGCATCCACCCAGCAATACGACCAAACAAACCAACAACACGACAAACACTGACCGCCTCATCCTGACACTCCCCTGGAAAACGACGAATGAAACATCGTCTTCCCTCTATCCAAATCACCGTCAGGCGTCAAGAAACAGCGGACACCTTCTTCTCCCGTCGCGAACCGGAGCGCGCGAAGGCAAGCTCGCGCAGGGCGTCCCGGGCAATCCAGCGCGCCGGGGCCGACCCCTGCGCCAGAAGTCGGTCGGCCGTTGCCTCCGCATGCCCGCGAAGAAAGGACGAGCGTTTGCCCAACTGGCGCAGGGCCCAGTTCACGGCCTTCTTCACGAAGTTGCGCGCATCGCACGCGTGGGCCTCGATGAGCGCGAAAAATCGCAGGAACTCCTCGTCCGGGACCTTCTTGTGGTGCACGGCCAGCTGCGCGATCAGCGAAAACCCGGCGCGGCGCACGAACTCCTCCTCCCGAGCTGCCCAGACCGAGGCCAGCTCCCAGGCCAGGGGGGAGCGCGCCACGAGCTTGTTGCAGAGCTGGTCCGTGAGGTCCCAGGAGTCCAAGTCCAGCGCCCAGCGCTCCAGCTGCTCCCTGTCCGCCTGGCGTGGGTCGTCGATCATGCAGGCCAGGATGCGCGCCTCGTGGAGCCCTGCGTCCCAAAGGGCCAGGGCCAGGGCGTGGTCGCCCCGGTGGGCGCGGGCCAGGGGGCGCAGGGGGGCCATGCCCACCCCGGCGGCGCGGGCCGTGTTGATGCCGAAGCGCGCCATGCCCGCGCGATTGCGCTCGCTGCCCATGGACCGGATGCGCCGGGCCAGCTCTTGCGCCTGGATTTCGGCCTGCGTCATCACCGCCTCCCGTTCCCGGGGCAGACTGGCTGCCCGTTGAAAGAGCCATTCTTGCAGCCTGTTCAAAAACTCGCTGGCAAGGCATGGGAAGAAGCCAAGCCCGAAGCGTAACTCACTCGAGTGAGGGTTTGGCTTCCTCCCGGCAACGCAGCCAGAGAGGATTCGCCAACGGGCCGCTAGGCCGCGAGCCAGTAGACCACGCCCACTGCCACCAGGCTCGCGGCCCGGAAGGCCTGGTTGTGCACGATGAGCCGCATGGCCAGGGCCGGGCGGAAGATGCCCGCGTAGTAGGGGAACTGATGGCGGAAGGCCCGCACGGGCGTGGAGAGGATGTTGCCCGCCAGAAGGGCCAGCACCACCTCCTTCACGGGCAGCTCCCCGGCGTTCAGAAGCGCCCCGGCGGCCGCCAGGCCCGCCGTGAACTCCGCCGCCATGCCGAAGACCACGATGGAGGCCGCCTTGGGCGAGAGCCAGTCCAAGAAGGCCAGCCGTTCGCCCACGAAGCGTTCGGCGGCCGCGAAGAAACCCGCCTGGTTGAGCCAGGCCATGGCCGCGTAGATGGGCGCGGTGATCAGGCAGATCTTCACGATGCGCCGCTTGAAACGCCGCCAGCTCTTGGCCAGGGCCTCGCGCCAGGTGGGGCCGCGCTCCGGCAGGCGGCACTCCAGGCAGTCCTCCGGAGGCCTGGGCAGGAGCGCCCGCCCGGCGGCCACGATGCCCGCCGAACGCAACACCGCCGCACCCAGGGTGAGCCCCACGTAGACGAAGGCCGCCGGGCCGATGAACGGCCCCGCCACCAGGAGCATGGTGGGCAGGTGCAGGAAGTAGGTGGGCAGCGAATTGAAGAGGTTGGAGAGAATGAGCTCGCGGTCGCTGAGCGTGCCGTCGCGGTGGGCCTCGGCCAGCATGGTGTTGGCGGCCATGCCCGAGAAGAAGGCCAGGGTGAAGCTGGCCCCGGTCACGTCGCGCATGTGCCCGGCGCGCACCAGGGGGCGGGCGAAGCGGGCCAGGGAGCGGGTCCAGTTGAGGGTTTCCAGGAGGTTGGCCAGGAGAAGGCTCACGCAGAGCCCGGCCAGGAGCTTCGCCAGGGGCCAGGCGTGCTGGGCCGCGAACTGTTCGAGGGTCATGGCCCGGGGAGATACGCCCAAGCGGGCCGCTTGCCAACCCGGGAGCTTGGCCTCCGGTGCGCCGCGGCCGGACCGGACGGCGAGACGCCGGGGCGCAGGGACGCGACGCCCAGGCCCGGACGTGCGGCAGCGGCAGCGTGTGGATTGTTCCGCGCCCGCCCCGGGGCAGGGGCGGCGCGGCGGCCGGTCAGCGCCCGGCCACGGGCAACCCCCGGCTGGTGAAGGAGATGCCCTGCTGGGCCGAGGTGCCGATCATCACGGCCTCCACCAGGAGCGGGCTCACGGGCTCCTCCGCGCTCCAGCGCACCAGGAAGTTGGCCCCCGAGCCGCCGGTCACGTCGGTCTGTCCCACGATGAATTCCGCCGTGGCCAGGGGCTCCAGGACCATGGGCTTCTCCAGGTGGCGTTTCACCAGCTTGCCTGCGGTGTCGTAGTAGTCCACCTCCAGCAGGCGCACGGGGCGCGCGGGGTCGGTGTTGCGCGCGGAGAGGGTGATGGTCAGGTCGATGGGCCGGGTCTTGATGCCGTGGTAGATGTGGGAATAGCACGGCACGTAGAGGGTCTGGCCCTTGGAGGGGCCGCCCGCCAGGGCGGGGGCGGCCAGCAGGGCAAGAGCCAGGACGAGCGCCGCCAGCGCGGCGCGGGGCGCGAAGCCGGAACGCGGGGCCATGGGGCGAGCCTCCGTTTCAGCGTTTGACCGTCTCGGCCTTGAGGATCACCACGGACTCCACGGGCACGTCGGCAAGTCCGGCGCGCATGCCGGTGGGCACGGCCTTGATAGCGTCCACCACCTCGCGGCCCTCCACCACCTTGCCGAACACTGCGTAGCCCCATCCGTTGGGGGTCTTGCCGGAGTGGTCGAGCTGGCGGTTGTCCTTGACGTTGATGAAGAATTGGGAGGTGGCCGAGTCCGGGACCGGAGTGCGGGCCATGGCGATGGTGTAGGCTTCGTTCTTGAGCCCGTTGTCGGCCTCGTTCTTGATGGGCGGGCGTCCCTGCTTGGGCTGGAGGTTCTTGTCCATGCCGCCGCCCTGGATCATGAAGCCATTGATCACGCGGTGGAAGACGAGCCCGTCGTAGAAGCCCTCCTTCACGTAGGACAGGAAGTTGGCCACGGTCTGTGGGGCCTTGTCGGGGTAGAGTTCCAGGACGATGGCGCCCTTGGAGGTGGTCAGGGCCACGTAGTCCCTGTTCTGGGCAGCGGCGGGCCCGGCCCAGGAGAGGGCCAGAAGGGCCGCGAGAAGGATCGTCAGGACCGGAAAGCTCTTGCGCTGCATGATCGAACACCTCGGGAAAGCGGGTTGGGCCGTTCAGGGCGCGACCATAGCCCAGAGCCGACCGGGGCGGAAGCCCCGGAAGGTCTCTCGCGTCATTTGTAGAAGCGGTCGTTGTCCTGCATGTCCATCCACATGGCCGAGAGCAACGACTGGAAGCCGTTGATGGAGAGGAAGGCGAAAATGAGCAGCGACACGCTGGTCCAGGACTGCCCCGCGATGAACTCCCCCAGCAGGCGCATGCCCAGCCCCCCCGCCAGGAAGAGCAGCAGGAAGGAGAGGTGGTAGAGCACGAAGATGGGGTGGAAGTCCTTGAAAAGGTACTTGATCCACAACCGTTTGAAGAAATTCTTGCACAGAAGCCAGGACACGGTGGGGATCACCTTGCCGATCTTCATCTTGGAGCTTTCGCCCACGTCGTACACGGGCTTGATCTCCACCTCGCGCAGGGTGCAGTAGGCGATGTTGAGCTTCACGAGCATGTCGTTGGGCATGCCGTAGCTGGGATAGATCTGGTGGATGCGGATGGCCTCCAGGGCCTTGCGCGAGATGGCGGTGTAGCCCGTCTGGGTGTCGGAGACGCGCCAGTAGCCCGAGGCGATCTTGGTGAGCATGGAGAGCACCGAATTGCCCAGGTAGCGGATCTTGGGGATCACCAGCCAGGCCGAACGGTGGATGAGGCGGTTGCCCTTCACGTAGTCGATGTTCTCGGCCACCACGGGCATGCAGATGCTTTCGAGCTCGTCGGGGTCCATCTGGCCGTCGCCTGCCATGACGGCGGTGCAGTCGATGCGCAGGTCCTTGCAGAACTTGTAGCCGCGTGCGATGGCCGTGCCCACGCCGCCGTTGACCAGGTTGTTGATGAGGATCACCCGGTCGCTCTCCGGGGTCTCGTTGACCACTTCCGAGGGCAGGAAGAAGTTGATCTCCTTCTTGTTCAGGGTGCGCAGAACCTGCTCGGCCTTGTTGTAGGGCGTGGCCGCCAGGGGCTCGCAGCCCTCGCCCTGGCATGCGGTGACCTGGTTGTGCCGGGCCATGTAGTCGCGCACGATCTCCGCCGTACGATCCTTGGAGCAGTCGTTGACCACCACGATGCGGTCCACGAACGCGGGCATGGTCTCCAGGACCTTCAGGATCTGCGTTTCCTCGTTGTAGGCCGGCACGACGACGGCCACGGTCTTGCCGTGCAGCATGGATGCTTCTCCGGATGCCCGCGCGGGCTCAAGGCTGTCCGCGCGCGCCAGGGATTCGATCGACGCGGAAACCTATCCGGTTTCCAGGGCGCTGGCAACGGCGGCCGGTTGACACCGGAGGCCCTTGCCCCTACCTCTGCGCCAGATGCTCGCGCCGATGCGCAGGAGAACAGCCATGGCAGCACAAGCTCAACGGAAGATCAACATCGGAGGAGGCCTCTCCTGGGGCCGCCCCGGCTGGGACGTGCTCGACGGCCAGGCCGGGGTTTACCGCGAACCGTGGCAGCATCACGGCAAGGTCTGGAACACGCGCCTGCCCTCGGGCGTCTACGACGTGGTCTACACCTCCCACACCCTGGAGCACGTCCCCCACTTCAAGATCGAGCAGTCCATGGCCGAGATCAACCGGATCATGCGCCCGGGCGGCCTGCTGCGCATCAGCGTCCCGGACCTGGAGAAGGCCGCCAGGGCCTACCTGGAGAAGGACAAAAGCTACTTCTGCAACGAGGACACCATCCACCCAGCGGACCACCTGGGCTTCGGAAGCATGTTCATGAACCAGGTGATCTCCCCGGGCCACCAGACCCTGGCCTTCGACTCCGCCCTGGAACCTTTGGGCTCCTATGCCCACACCTACAACTACGACTTCGAGATGCTGCGCATCCTCCTGGAAAAGTGGGGCTTCGGCGACGTGGTCCACTCGGCCTACCGGGAATCCTCCCTGGAGGAGTTGCGCGAGCCCTACGCCATCGAGCACGCGGGAACGCGCTACGAAGTCACGGACCCGCACGCCCGGACTCTGACCAAGACCACCCGCGACTTCCGCTTCGTCGGCTTCGACAACAAACCCGCCATCTCGCTCTACGTGGAAGCGCGCAAAGTCCGCGAGGCGCCCTACAGCCTCAAGGCCGAGTTCCCCTACAACCGCAACGCCCGCCTGGACGTCGAACACGCGTGGAAACTCAAGGCCCTGGCCCTGCGCCTGGCGAGCCGCGCCGTGGACGCCCTGCACGAGGCCTACCGCGGGCTCAAGCGCCTGGCCGGCCAAGCCTGAACCGCCGGTTCCGCCGCGCCGCGATTTCCTGCCCGACCCTGGACGCAGCCCGCGACATCACCCCATGCGAAGAAAACACCTCGACGTCCTGAAAAAACGCCTCCTGGCCCTGGACCTGCCCTGGTTCGCCGATCAGGCGCGCAAGCTGCTGGGGGTTCCGGCGTCCTATTACCTGCGCCGCCCCCTGTGCCCTCCGGTGTTCGGCGGCATGGTGGTCACCTACCGCTGCAACGAAACCTGCCCTATGTGCAACGTGCGCAAGAAGGCGGACCCCTCGCGCGAGATGGACACCCCCGCGATGCTCGACCTGGCCGGACAGATGGCCGACCTTGGCGTCTCAGGCGTCTCCATCACCGGCGGCGAGCCCCTGGTGCGCGCCGACGTGTTCGAGATCGTGGAGCGGCTCAAGAACCGGGGCGTGCCCGTGTCCATGTCCACCAACGGCGTGCGCCTGGCCGACCCCGTCACGGCCCGCGCCCTGGTGGAATGCGGCATCGACTCCGTGGCCGTCTCCCTGGACGGCGACACCCCCGAGGAGCACGACCGCTCCCGGGGGCGCAAGGGCGCTTTCGAGAAGACCCTCCAGGGAGTGCGCAATCTCCTGGAGGCCCGCAATGCCCGCCCCGGGGCTCGCCCCCTGCTGGTCACCCTGGCCGTGGTGCTTTCCCGGGCCAACGCCGCGCGCTTCGAAAACATCCTGACCCTGGCCAAGTCCCTGGGCGTGGACAACGTGAGCCTCAACCCCCTCCACGACACCTTCCAAGGTGAGCCCACCGAAGACCCGGGCCTCTACTTCGCCCCCGACGACGCGGACCTGGACGCCCTCCCCGACCGGCTCCTGGAACTGCGCGCACGCCACGGCCTCATGGACAGCTCCCGGGCCTACATCTCCCACCTGGGCCGATTCTTCCGCACCGGGACCATGCCCGGGCGCTGCTACGCCCCCTATTTCTCCCTCTACGTGGACTGCCACGGCGACATCCTGCCCTGCGGCGGCCACTTCTACGAGAACCGAATCGCCTTCAACCTTCAGGGACGCACCCTGGCACAGGCCTGGCGCTCCCCGGAAATGCAGGCCGTCCGTGACCGCCTGCGTAACTGTCGCGCTTGTTACTACTCATGCATGGCGGAATTGAACCTCACCTATGCCCGCTTCCCCTGACCTCCCGGCGCTCCTTCGCGCGCGCTCGCTCATCCTGCTGGAGCGCTTCCTGGGCCTGTGCGACCGCGACCCCGGACGCCCGACCCACGGGCTCTTCGATCGCACGTTCTGGTGCTACAAGCTCCTGGACCTGGCCAACGCCCGCTTCCAGGAGGCCGCCCTGCACCTGGCCCTGGCCGCGCCCCACGCCCGCCCCGGGGCCGCGCCCGCCATCCGGGCCCTGGCCCGCGCCGCCGTGGAGGCCTGGGCGCGCCTGCGCCATCCCGACGGCTCCGTGGACGAGGTCTACCCCTTCGAGCGCTCCTTCTGCGCCACGTCCATGTCCGCCCAGGCGGCGGCCCTGGCCTGGGAGCTGCTGCCCGAAAAGCCCCGCGTGGACTTCGCCCCCACCGCCGACTGGCTCGCCGCGCGCGACAACCCCGAGGTGGCCAACCAGATGGCCGGGGCCTGCGCGGCCCTGGCGCGCATCGGGCGCATCACCGGCCGGGAGCGCTACCTCAAGGCCGCCCGGGACAAGTTCCGGGCCATCGCGGCGCGGCAACTGGCGAGCGGCTGCTACGCCGAATACGGCGGCCCCGACGTGGGCTACGCCACCATCACCATGGCCCTGCTGGCAGGCTACCACGAGATCACGGCCGACCCCGAGGCGCTGGATTCCCTACGCGCCTGCGAGGCCTTCCTCCTGGACGCGGTGGACGAAAACGGCCTCTACGACTGGCGCGCCACCACCCGGCGCACCCAGTTTCTCTATCCCTCGGGCCTGGCCGCCCTGCGAAGCCCCGTGATCGAGCGCCTGGCGTCTGGACTCCGCAAGGATGTTGTCATAAACCCCCTCTGGATGGACGATCGCTACTCCATCCCGCTGGCCGCCGACTACCTGCTCGCCGCGCGTCGGCTGGACGCCCTTTCGACCGATGCCCTCTCACTCGAAGGATGAAGCTCCCCCCGAGGTGACCGCCTAGTGTCTTCCTACGCCCTCATGGCCCTGCGTCTGCTCGCCCTCACCCTGGGCCGCCTTCCGGCGGGCTCGCGGCTCCTGCGCGCCCTGCTCATGACCGCCGTGCGCCGCAAGGGCCGCGTGGCCTACGTGGCCCACGCCGACTTCCTGGACCTGCGGGACTTCCTTCCCGCCCAGGGCGCTCCCGCCGCCCTGGTGGCCCCGGAGCGCCGCCATGGCTGATGCGCGCAGGCTGCGCGCCCTGGTGCTCAATCCCATGACCCAGGCCGCCAAGAACGTGGTGCGCGACGTGCTCTACGGCTGCTGGTGCGCGGGCAAGCGCATCGGAGGGGCCTCGGTGCCGCCGTTCCCGCTCATCCAGCTGGCCACCATCCTCAGGCAGGACGGCCGCGACGCCGTGTTCCTGGACGCCCAGGCCGAGCAGAAAGGCCCCGAGACGGTGGCCGCCCTGGTGCGCGATTTCGACGTGGTGCTCTGCTCCACCTCCACCATGAGCTTCACCGAGGACGCCGCGTACCTCTCGCGCCTCAAGGCCGCCAACCCGGCCCTGACCACCGTGGTCTTCGGCTCGCACCCCACCTTCATGCCCCACTACGCCCTGGCCGCCCCGGGCGTGGACTACATCATCCGCCGCGAGCCCGAATTCGCCGCGCGCGACCTCTGCCGCGCCCTGGCCGGCGAAGGCGACCCCGCCGCCGTCCCCGGCACGGGCCACCGCGACGCCTCCGGCCAACCCGTGGTCAACGAAGACTACCCCTTCATCGAAGACCTGGACGCCCTGCCCTACCCCGACGTGGACTTCCTCCCCCCGGGCATCCACTACTTCAACCCCATCGTGCGCCGCCTGCCCTACATGACGGCCACCACCTCCAAGGGCTGCCCCGGCAAGTGCACCTTCTGCACCGCACCGGTGTTCGACGGCCACAGGGTGCGCTTCCAGTCCGCGGGCTACGTGCTGGGGCTCATGCGCTACCTCGCCTCCAAGGGCTTCCGCGAGGTCTATTTCCGCGACGACACCTTCTTCGTGCACAAGCGCCGCGACCACGAAATCTTCAAGGGCATCCTGGCCGAAAAGCTCGACCTCACCTGGCTGGCCAACGCCCGCGTCTCGGGCATCGACCCCGAAACCATGGAACTGGCCCGCAAGAGCGGCTGCCACACCATCAAGTTCGGCATCGAGTCCGGCAGCCAGGAGATCCTGGACGGCATGCGCAAGGGCTACCGCATCCCCGAGGCCCGGACCATCTTCCAGGCCGCCCGCCGCATGGGCATGAACACCCACGCCCACGTGATGCTCGGCAACCCCGGCGACACCCGCGAAACCATCGAGGCCACCATCGAGTTCGTGAAGGAGCTCTCGCCCACCACGGCCACCTTCGGCATCTGCACGCCCTACCCGGGCACGCCGCTCTTCGAGTCCGTGGCCGCGAAACACCCGGAGATCCGCGACGGCTCCACGTCGGACCTCTCCAAGCTCCACGTGGAGGGCATCTTCAACGAGCTCTACTGCTCCGTGCCCGGCTCGGAGCTCCAGGGTCTGGTGCGCAAGGCCTACAAGCGCTTCTACCTGCGCCCGGGCTACCTGCTGGACCTGACGGCCCGCCAGGTGCGCTCCCTGGACGACCTCAAACGCTGCCTCATCGCCGGAACCCGGGTGCTGGACTTCGTGTTCCGGGGCGCGTAAGGACGGCCAGCCATGCGGGTATCCATCATCATACCGGCCTACAACGAGGCCGAGAACATCGGGGGAGTGGTCTCGCGGATCCTGTCCCTGGAGGCCCTGCGGGGCTACGAGGTCGTGGTCGTGGACGACGGTTCCGCCGACGACACGGCCCGCGCGGCCGAGGCCGCCGGGGCGCGCGTGGTGCGCCACCCCTACAACCTGGGCAACGGCGCCAGCGTGAAGTCCGGCGCGGCCGCCGCCAACGGCGACGTGTTCGTGTTCATGGACGCCGACGGCCAGCACCTGCCCGAGGACATCCCCAAGCTCCTGGAGCACGTGGGCGACTACGACATGGTGGTGGGCGCGCGCACCAGCGAGTCGGACGTGTCGCGCTTCCGGGCCTTCGGCAACCGCGTGCTCATCGCCACGGCGCAGTTTCTCGTGGGGCGCAAGATCGACGACCTCACCAGCGGCTTCCGCGCCGTGAAACGCGCGGCCTTCGAGGACTTCGCGCACCTTTTCCCCCAGGGATATTCCTACCCCACCACCATCACCATGGCCCTGTTCTCGGCCGGGCGCTTCGTGAAGTACGTGCCCCTGCCCACCATCCGCCGCCGCCAGGGGGGAGCGTCCAACATCCAGCCCGTGCGCGACGGCCTGCGTTTTCTTTTCATCATGCTGCGCATGATCATGCTCTTCAATCCCTTCAAGGTGTTCCTGCCCCTGGCCGGACTCTTCCTGACCCTGGGCCTGTTGAACGGACTGCACGACGCCTGGGCGCTCCAGAAGATCACGGCGTCAAGCATGCTCTCGCTGATCCTGGGCTTTTTCCTGCTCTTTTTCGGCATCATGACCGACCAGATCGCGCGGACCAGAAGGGAACTGCACGCCATCCTGCGCAAGATGCGCTGAAGCGCGCCGCATTGCCCCGGAAACCACACAACGGAACCAACATGCTCAACGACAAGACCATCCTCATCACCGGCGGAACCGGCTCTTTCGGGCACAAGTGCACCGAAGTCATCCTTTCCCGCTTCCAGCCGCGCAAGCTCATCATCTTCAGCCGCGACGAATTCAAGCAGTACGAGATGGCGCAGAAGTTCCCCACCGCGAAATATCCCTGCATGCGCTACTTCATCGGAGACGTGCGCGACAAGGAGCGCCTCTACCGCGCCTTCCAGGGCGTGGATTACGTCATCCACGGCGCGGCGCTCAAGCAGGTGCCCACGGCGGAATACAACCCCACCGAGGTCATCAAGACCAACATCTACGGCGCTGAAAACATCATCAACGTCGCCGCCGATCGGGGTGTGAAGAACGTGCTGGCCCTCAGCACGGACAAGGCCGCCAACCCCGTGAACCTCTACGGGGCCACCAAGCTCTGCTCCGACAAGCTCTTCGTGGCCGCCAACGCCTTCATCGCCAACGACACCACCCGCTACAGCGTGGTGCGCTACGGCAACGTGCTGGGCAGCCGCGGCTCCGTGATCCCCTTCTTCCTGCAGCAGAAGCCCACCGGCGTGCTCCCCGTCACCGACCCGCGCATGACCCGCTTCTGGATCACCCTGGAACAGGGCGTGGATTTCGTGCTCAAGTGCCTGGACCGCATGCTCGGCGGCGAAGTCTTCGTGCCCAAGCTGCCCAGCATGAACATCATGGACCTGGCCCGGGCCATCTGCCCCGAGTGCGAGACCCCCATCGTGGGCATCCGCCCGGGCGAGAAGATCCACGAGGTCATGGTCCCCCTTGCCGACGCCCGCAACACCCTGGAATTCAAGAACCACTACATCATCCTGCCCGACCACGACGACATCACGCCCCGTTTCGACGAATCACCCGGCGAGCGCGTGCCCGAGGACTTCGAATACAGCTCCGGCACCAACCCCTGGCTGCTCACCGTGGACGAACTGCGCGACTTCCTGAACGGGCAATGATCCCCTACGGCCGACAGTCCATCGACGAGGACGACATCCGGGCCGTGGCCGAGGTCCTGCGCTCGGACTGGCTCACCACCGGCCCGGCCGTGGACGCCTTCGAGGCCGCCGTGGCCGCTTTCGCCGGAGCGGCCCACGGCGTGGCCCTCTCCAGCGGCACGGCCGCCCTGCACGCCATGATGCACGTGGCGGGCATCGGCCCCGGAGACGAGGTGGTCGTCCCGGCCATGACCTTCGCCGCCACGGCCAACGCCGTGTGCTACCTGGGCGGCACGCCCGTGTTCGCCGACGTGGACCCGCGCACCCTGCTGCTGGACCCCGCCGACGTGGAGCGCAAGCTCACGCCCCGGACCAAGGCCGTGGTGGCCGTGGACTACGCGGGCCAACCCTGCGACTACGAGGCGCTGGCGGCCCTCTGCCGCCAGCGGGGCGTGGCGCTCTTCGCCGACGCCTGCCACGCCCTGGGGGCCACCCAGGACGGCAGGCCCCTCGGCGCGCTGCCTCCCGCCATGACCGCCCTGAGCTTCCACCCCGTGAAGCACATCGCCACGGGCGAAGGCGGCATGGTGCTCACATCCGACGAGCAGACCGCGCGCCTGCTGCGGCGCTTCCGCAACCACGGCATCGACACCGACGCCCGGCAGCGGGAAGCGACCGGAGCCTGGCACTACAACATGGTGGAGCTGGGCTTCAACTACCGCATCTCGGACATCCAATGCGCCCTGGGCCTCTCCCAGTTGCGCAGGCTCCCGGACTTCCTGGCCAGGCGCCGCGCGATAGCCCGGTTCTACGCCCAGGCCCTGCGGGGCATCCCCGTGGCCGAGCCCCTGGCCCAGCGCCCCGGCGCGGAGCACGCCTGGCACCTCTACGTGGTGCGCCTGGCGGAGGGCATCGACCGCCGCGCCGTGTTCACGGCCCTGCGCGAACAGGGCATCGGCGTGAACGTCCACTACATCCCCGTGCACCTGCACCCCTACTACCGCGAGCGCTTCGGGCACGGCCCCGGGCTGTGCCCAGAGGCCGAGGCCGCCTACGAGTCCATCCTCACCCTGCCCATGCACCAGGGCCTGACCGACGAACAGGCCGCACGGGTGATGGAAGCCCTGGCCCATGCCCTTTAGTCCCGCCGCGCCGGAGTCCGCTCCCGGCTGGCTGGTCATCCGCGCCGACGCCGGGCCGGACATCGGCATCGGCCACGTGATGCGCTGCCTGGCCCTGGCCCAGGCCTGGATGCGCGGAGGGGGGCGCGCGCTCCTGGCGGGATGGGTGACGCTTCCGGCCCTGGTTCAGCGTCTTGAGCGAGAAGGCGTGGTCCTGAGCGTCCCCGACTCTGACGACCCCGACGGCATCGGCTCCCTCCTGCGGGCCTTCGAGCCCCTCAGTTCCGACCCCGGGGCGCACTGGATCGTCCTGGACGGCTACGGCTTCAATCCAGAACACCATGCCGCCCTGCGCCGCGACGGACGCCGGCTCTTGGTGCTTGACGATCAGGCCCACCTGCCGCGCTACCACGCCGACGCCATTCTGAACCAGAACATCGGCGCGCAACACCTCGCATACGACGCGGACCCCGGCGCGATCGTCCTGACCGGCCCTGCCTACGCCCTGCTGCGTGAGGAACTGCGCGCCCCCTCCGCCCAACGCCCCGGCGAACCCGACCAGGTCCGCCGCGTGCTCGTCACCATGGGCGGCGCGGACCCGGACAACACGGCTGAAGCCGTTCTGCGCGTCCTCTCGCAAGCCGGAGGCGGGCTGGAGGATGTGGTGGTGGTTGCGGGACCGGCCAACCCACACCTGGAGAACCTGCGCCAGGCCGTGTCCTGCGCGCCCTTTCCCGCCCGCCTGGAGGTGTCTCCGCCGGATATGGCCCCACTCCTGGCCGGAACCGATCTGGCCCTCAGCGCCGCCGGGAGCACCGCCTACGAACTCTGCCTCCTGGGAGTGCCCATGGCCCTGGCCGTGCTCGCGCCCAACCAGCGCGGCGTCGCCCGGGGGCTCGAAGCAGCCGGAGCCGCCGTCCTGCTTGGAGAAACGCCCCTGGACGAAGCAAGCGCGGCAAACGCTCTGGCAGCCCTTCTCCGTTCTAGACAGGTCAGACAGGGGCTCTCCCGGGCGGGGCAACGCCTTGTGGACGGCCAGGGTGCGGACCGCGTTGTCGAGCGTCTGCTCTCTCTGTCCGCCGAAACCCTGCGTCTGCGCCCGGCTTCCCAGGCCGACTCCGCCCTTCTCTTGGCCTGGCGCAACGACCCGGAGACTATCCGCGCAAGCCTGCAGGACCGGCCCGTGTCGCTGGCCGAACACAACGCCTGGTTCGCCAAGTCCCTGGCGGACCCTTCCTTGCGGCTCTACGTGGCCGAACTCGAAGGCCGCCCGGCCGGGACCGTACGCCTCAACAGCGACGCCTCGGGCCATGTGCTTTCCTGGACCGTCGCCCCCTCCATGCGTGGGCAGGGCGTGGGCAAGGCCATGGTCCGCCTCGCCGTCCAGCACGCTCCAAGAGCCGTCCGCGCCGAGATCAGGCAAGGCAACATCGCCTCGGTACGCATCGCTTTGCACGCTGGTCTCTCGCTGCACTCGACGAGTCAGGGCATCCACCTGTATACAGGTCCCGGAAAGGAGCCCGCATCATGACCCGACCCTTCCGAATCCGGAACAGGACCTTGGGCTCGAACGCCCCCGTCTGGCTCGTCGCCGAAATGAGCGCCAACCACGGGGGCGACTTCGCCCGCGCCGTGAGGATCCTCGAAGCCGCCGCCCGCGCCGGGGCCGACGCCGTGAAGCTCCAGACCTACACGGCCGACACCCTGACCATCGCCTGCGACAACGACTATTTCCGCATCAAGGGCACCCTCTGGGAAGGGCGCACCCTCCACGACCTCTACCGCGAGGCCGCCATGCCCATGGAGTGGACGCCGGGCCTCATCCAGGCAGGCAGGGACCTGGGCGTGGCCGTGTTCTCCACGCCTTTCGACCCCTCCGCCGTGGACTACCTGGAATCCCTGGACGTTCCGGCCCACAAGGTGGCCTCCTTCGAGATCGTGGACATCCCCCTGCTGCGCAAGATCGGAGCCACGGGCAAGCCCGTGATCATGTCCACGGGCATGGCCACCCCGGAGGAGATCGACGAGGCCGTGGAGACCCTCAGGGCCTCCGGCTGCCGCGATCTGGCCCTGCTCAAGTGCACCAGCGCCTACCCGAGCCCCCCCGAGGCCATGAACCTGCGCGCCATCCCCCTGCTGGCGCAGCGCTACGGCGTGCCCGCCGGGCTCTCGGACCACACCCTGGGCACGGCGGCGGCCGTGGCGGCCGTGGCCCTGGGGGCCTGCATCATCGAGAAGCACTTCACCCTGGCCCGCGCCGACGGCGGCCCCGATTCCGCCTTCTCCCTGGAGCCCCACGAGTTCGCCGCCATGGTCCGCGACGTCCAAGAGGCCCACGCCGCCCTGGGTCGCCCCGTCCTGGAGCCCTGCGAGAAGGAACTGGCCAGCCGCGTCTTCCGCCGCTCCCTCTTCGTGGTGCGGGACGTGGCCCGGGGCGAGCCCTTCACCCCGGACAACGTGCGCTCCATCCGGCCGGGACACGGCATGCACCCCCGCCACCTTGACGAGGTGCTGGGACGCAGGGCCGCAAAGGATATCCCCAGAGGCACGCCCCTCGCGCCCGAACACATTGAGGGCGACCGCTCATGAGCCTTCCCGCCACGGCCGCCGTGCTGGGCCTGGGGTCCATCGGCATGCGCCACCTGAACAACCTGCGCGCCCTGGGCATCGAACGTCTCGTGGCCTACGACCCGGATCCCAGCCGCCGGGAGGCCGCCGCGGCCGCCGGTGCGAACTTCCACACGGACCTGGAAGATGCCCTTGCCCAAGGGCCCCAGGCGGCCCTGGTCACCGGCCCCAGCAACGTCCACGTTCCCCTGGCGCTTGCCGCAGCGCGTGCCGGGTGCGCCCTCTTCATCGAGAAGCCCCTCTCCCACTCCATGGAAGGGCTGGACGAACTCCAGGCCGAGCTTACATCGCGCGGGCTCGCGGCCATGGTGGGCTGCAACATGCGCTTCCACCCCGGACCAGCCACCGTGAAGCGGCTCCTAGACGAAGGCGCGGCGGGGCGGCCCCTGCACGCGCGGGTGGCCACGGCGTCCTACCTGCCCTCCTGGCGGCCCGCCTCGGACTACCGCCGCTCCTACAGCGCCGATCCGGTCCAGGGCGGCGCGGTGCTCGACTGCATCCACGAACTCGACCTCGCACTTTGGTATCTGGGCCCCGCCCGCCTCAGGGCCTCGGCCGTGCTGCCCGGGACGTCCATCGGCATCGAGGCCGACGGTCTGGCCGAGCTGCTGCTCGCTCACAGCTGCGGCGCGCTCTCCAGCGTCCACCTGAGCTTCATCGAACGCGACTACCACCGCGCCTGCCGCGTGGCCTGCGAGGAGGGCACCATCAGCTGGGACTTCGGCCAGCCCAGGGTGCTCCTGCACGGCCCCGACGGGCGCCTCGCCCGGGAGCTGCCCCTGGATCCCGCCTGGAGCGTCAACGACATGTATCTCGACGAGATGCGCCACTTCTTGGGCTGCCTGGAGACGGGCGAAGCGCCCGCCAACCCCCTGGCCGAGGCCCGGGATTGCCTCGCGATCGCGCTCGAAGCCCGCGCGGGAGGCCCCTCGTGAGCACCGTGGCCGTCGTCCAGGCCCGCATGGGCTCCACGCGCCTGCCCGGCAAGGTCCTGGCGGACATCGAGGGGCGGCCCATGCTCTGGCGCGTGGTCTCGCGCGCGGCCCGGGCGCGGCTGGTGGACAAGGTTGTCGTGGCCACCAGCACCGACGCCTCCGACGATCCCGTGGCCGCCTTCTGCCTTGATGAGGGCATCGCCTGCCACCGCGGCCCCCTGCACGACGTGCTGGCCCGCTTCCACGGCGCGGCCCAGACGCACGCAGCCCACACGGTGGTGCGCATCACCGCCGACTGCCCCCTGCTGGACCCGGACGTGCTCGACGCCGTGGTGGCCCTCTTCAGGGATACAGGCTGCGACTACGCCTCCAACGTGGAGCGCCCCAGCTACCCCGACGGCCTCGACGTGGAGGTGATGAGCGCAAAGGCCCTGGAACGGGCCTTCACCAGCGCGGACAAGCCCAGCGAGCGGGAACACGTCACCCCCTGGCTGCGCACGCGCCCGGACGTGGCGCGCGCCTCGCTCACCCATCCCCAAGACCTTTCCGGCCTGCGCTTCACCGTGGACGACGCCAGGGACCTGGCCTTCGTCCGCGAGGTCTACCGGCGCATGGCCCCCGGCGAAGCTTTCGGGCTCGCCGACATCCTGGAGCTGCTCCGACGCAGCCCCGACATCGCAACGATCAACGAGGGCACCATGTCCAACGAAGGCTACTACCGCTCCCTGTACCAGCAGGCCCCGGTCGGCGCGGCCCCGGCCCTGCGCCTGGAACAGAGCGCGCTCCTCACGGAACGCTCCCGCCGGGTGATCCCCGGCATGGCCCAGACCTTCAGCAAGGGAACCTCCCAGTACGTGCAGGGCGCGTCCCCCACCTTCCTGGCCCGGGGCAAGGGCTGCCGCGTCTGGGACGTGGACGGCAACGAATACGTCGACTTCGTGCAGGGCCTGCTCCCCAACATCCTGGGCTACGCTCACGACGGCGTGAACCAGGCCGTGGCCAAGGCCATGGCCGACGGCGTGAGCTTCACCCTGCCCCACCCCCTGGAGGTGGAGCTTGCCGAAAGGCTCACGCGCCTGATCCCCTGCGCCGAAATGGTGCGCTTCGGCAAGAACGGCTCCGACGCCACCGCCGGCGCGGTGCGCGCCGCCCGCGCCTTCACCGGCCGCGAACTGGTGGCCTGCTGCGGCTACCACGGCTGGCAGGACTGGTACATCGGCACCACCACCCGCAACGCGGGCGTGCCCCAGGCGGTGCGGGAGCTCACCAAGCCCTTCCCCTACAACGACCTCCCGGCCCTGGAGCGCCTGCTGGAAGAGCACCCCGGCCGCTTCGCCGCCGTGATCATGGAGGCCTTCAACTTCACCGAGCCCGCCCCCGGCTTCCTGGAGGGCGTGAAGAAACTGGCCCGCAAGCACGGGGCCCTGCTCATCTTCGACGAGATCTGCACCGGCTTCCATTTCGGCCTGGGCGGCGCGCAGAAGCTCTTCGGGGTCATCCCGGACCTGGCCTGCTTCGGCAAGGCCATGGGCAACGGCTTCCCCATCTCCTGCGTGGTGGGCCGGGCCGACGTGATGCGCATGTACGAGGAGTGCTTCTTCAGCTTCACCTTCGGCGGCGAGACGGCCTCCCTGGCCGCCTCCATGGCCGTGCTGGACGTGCTGGAGCACACCGACGCCCTGGATTCCATCCGGGCCAACGGCCAGATTCTGCAGGACGGCGTGAACGCCCTGGCCCGCGAAGCCGGCCTGGAAAGCCGCATCCGCTGCACCGGACGACCCAACTGGAGCCTTCTGGGTTTCCTGGACGAAAACGGCGGAGGCGACATGCTCCTGCGCAGCCTCTTCCAGCAGGAAATGGCGCGCCGTGGCGTGCTCATCCTCGTCACCCACAACATGTCCGTCTCCCACGACCACGCCACCGTGTCGCGCGCGCTCGAGGCCTACGCCTCCACGTTCAAGACCCTGGCCCAGTGGGTCTCGGACGCCGACCCCGCCAAGCACCTGGCCGGCCCCATGATCCAGCCCGTCTTCCGGGTGCGCTAGGGCCGACCCGATAAAGGAGCGAACCATGTCCCCCGCGACCCTGCGCCGCTGCACGCGCTGCGTGCTGCCCGAAACCCACGAGACCATCACCTTCGACGGCGAAGGCGTCTGCAACATCTGCCGCCAGCAGGAGTTCAAGCGCGAGGCCATCGACTGGACCCAGCGTAAAAGCGACCTCGACGCCATCGTCGAGGCCTACCGGGGCAAAGGCGACTACGACTGCATCGTCCCCTTCAGCGGCGGCAAGGACAGCACTTTCACCGCGCTCTACCTGGTGCGCGAATACGGGCTCAAGCCACTGCTCGTGCGCTTCGACCACGGCTTCCTGCGCGAACGCCTCCACGAGAACACCCTGCGCGTCATCCGCCGCCTGGGCGTGGACCTGCACGTCTTCACCCCCAACTGGAAGACCACCCTGAAGCTCATGCTCCAGAGCTTCCTAGAGAAGGGGGACTTCTGCTGGCACTGCCACACCGGCATCTTCGCCTACCCCATGTGGGTTGCCCTGCACCACAAGACGCCGCTCATCTTCTGGGGCGAGCCTTCCTCGGAATACACCGCCTACTTCGGCTACGACCAGTCCGAGGAGGTGGACGAAAAACGCTTCAACCGCTTCGTGAACCTGGGCATCACGGCGCAGGACATGTTCATCCGACTCCAGGGCAACGTGGACGAACGCGACCTCAAACCCTACACCTACCCCCCCCTGCGCGAACTGCGCGCCCTGGGCTACCGTTCCGTCTGTCTGGGCTCCTACATCCCATGGGACGTGAAGCGCCAGACCGCGCTCATCCAGGAGCAGTTGGGCTGGCAGGGCGACCAGGTGGAAGGAGTCCCCCCGGGCTACGAGTACGAAAAGATAGAGTGCATGTTCCAGGGCGTGCGCGACTACATCAAGCACATCAAGCGCGGCTACTCGCGCACCTCCCACCTCACCTCCCTGGACATCCGCAACGGCCGACTGGACCGCGAGGCCGCCATGGGCATGGTGGAGCGTCACGAGGGCCTGAGGCCCCGCAGCCTGGAGCTCTTCCTGGAGTACATGGGCATCACCCTGGAGGAATTCCTGGACATCGCCATGCGCCACTCCATCTCGCCCTACCGCCACGACCCCGCCCGGGACGTCGCCGGACCGCCCACCCACGACTTCCCGGCCTGGCCGCGCGGCGATGGGCTCGACCCCGAACAGGCCAGGGCCCAGATCGGCCGCTGGCGCGAAACCCAGGGCGGCGGGAAGGGCTGAGCCATGGTGGGCGTGGTGGAATACGGCTCCGGGAACATCCTCTCGGTGCACAACGCCCTCTTCATGGCCGGGGCCGACCCCACGCCCTGCTCCACGCCGGAAGACCTCGCCCGCGCCGAACGCCTCGTGCTGCCGGGCGTGGGGGCCTTCGCCAGCTGCGCGGAGGGCCTGGCCCGCGCCGGGCTGCGCGAGGCCCTCTGCCGGGAGGTGCTGGAGCGCGGCAAGCCCATCCTGGGCATCTGCGTGGGCATGCAGCTCATGGCCCGCGTGAGCCACGAGGACGGACTCCACCAGGGGCTGGGCTGGCTCGATGCCGACGTGGTGCGCCTGACCCCTGCCGACCCCACCCTGCGCATCCCCCAGATCGGCTGGAACGACCTGGCCTGGCGTCCCGGCAGCCCCCTTTTCCGGGGCCTGCCGCCACGCCCGGACTGCTACTTCGTGCACTCCTTCCACCTGCGCTTCGACTCGGACGAGCACGTGGAGGCCACCTGCGACTACGGCGGCCCCGTCACCGCCGCCGCGCGCAAGCGCAACATTTGCGCCACCCAGTTCCACCCGGAGAAAAGCCAGGACGTGGGCTTGGCCATCCTTCGCAACTTCCTTGAATGGACGCCCTGACATGCTCAAGCGCAGGATCATCCCCAAGCTGCAGATGCGCGCCAGCCGCTTCGGATCGAAACCACGCATGGTCCTGGTGACCACCCGGGGCTTCGAGGAGTCCCTGGAGATGGGCGACCCCGTCTCCCAGGCCAAAATTTTCGAGGCCCAGGCCGCCGACGAGCTGATCTTCCTGGACCTGGACGCCCAGGACGCCAACCGCGCCACCATGATCGACGTGGTGCGCCGCGCCGCCGAGGAGATTTTCATGCCCTTCACCGTGGGCGGCGGCGTGCGCTCCACGGAAGACTTCAAGATCCTCCTGGACAACGGCGCGGACAAGGTGAGCGTGAACACCGCCGCCCTGGAGAGCCCCGGCCTCATCACCGCAGCCGCGCGCATCCACGGCGCGCAGTGCGTGGTGCTCTCCATCGACTACCGCGAGGAGAAGGACGGGCGGGGACGGGTCTACTCCCACGGCGGAAAAACCGCCACGGACTGGGACCCCGCGGACTGGGCCGCGCGCGGACAGGAGCTGGGCGCGGGGGAAATCCTGCTCACCTGCATCGGCCGCGACGGCTCGCGCCAAGGCCTGGACACCGCCACCTGCCGCAGGGCGGCCAGGGCCGTGGGCGTCCCCCTGATCGCGGCGGGCGGCTGCGGGCTGGCCAGCCACTTCGTCGAAGGCTTCCAGGACGGCCTGGCCGACGCCGTGGCCGCCGGAACCTACTTCTTCACCAAGGACGAGAACATCATGCAGATCCGCTCCAGGATCCACAACGCCGGCATCCCCATCCGCCTGAACCGCTAGCCCAGGCGGGCGGCCTCCCAATCCTCCCGGAGGAGGGCGAGCACGTACTCGTCCTCGTAGGCCCCCTGGCTGAAGCGCATTTTGGCGAAGTGCGCCTCCTGGCGGTAACCAACCTTCTGAAACGCCTTCATGGAGCCGACGTTTCCGGCATAGCAGCCTGCGAGCAGCTTGTTCAGGTTGAGCTCCAGAAAGGCGTGGTCCGTCACCAAACCGATTGCCTGTGAACCGATGCCCTTGCCCCAGCAGTCGGGCTCTCCGATGAGCAGGCCCACATCGGCGAAGCGGTGGATATGATTGATGGGCCCAAGCTTGATGTTGCCGATGTGCCTTCCGTCCTCCTTGAGACAGATGGCGTAGAGAATACTTGTCTCGCCACCGTCCATGGACTGGACGAAATCCCGGATGTTTTCAAGCGAGCGCGGCACGAACCGCGACTCCAGGAACCGGTTTACCCTTGGGTCGTTAAGCCAGCCTCTGTAACGTTCGCCCACATCGGACAACTCCACACCACGCAGGAAGATGTCCCTGCCTTGCAAGCCGCTGTAGTTTACCATGAGCAGTCCTCAAACATCGGAAGTCAAGACGAGCCCGGCATGGGTGTAATCGACACGGGCCGACATGGCCTCTTCGAGACGTACGGCCGGCGTATACAGACGTGCGCCCGGGACGAGTTCCACGCGAAGACCTGCCTCATCGGTGGCTGACGCCACGAGCAGACCGGCATCGTTGGCGCAGACAAAAGCCCCCCGGTGGTCCACCCGGTAGACAAGTCCGGCCTGGAAGGGATGAAACGCGCCATCTTCCCGGACGACCTGACAACCCTTGAGAAACACCCTTTGGGTCCCCGAGAAAGTCGAAGCTCCGGGATAAGGGTCGTCGAAGGCCCGGATGAAAGCCTCAATCTGTTCCGCGCTCCAGCGCCAGTCCACGTAGCCGTGCAGCTTGGTGTTGAGGCGTGGGAAGAACAGCGAGTATTCATCCTGGAGTTTGGTCAGGCTGAAGGCGCATCCTGCGGCCAGTTCCGTCAGGAACTCCACCAGGAAGGCGAACTCGTGCGAGTGTTGGAACCTGTAGTAGTCGGCGGGGGTCAGCGCGTCGGGAGGCAACTGGTAAGTGGTTTGCTTGTACACCACGCCAGCGTCGGAGACCCCCTGGTGCGTTTGGTCGGTGATGGGCTGGACGGCGCAGCCGCAACGCCTCACCCCGCGCAGTATCTTCCAACTCTGGTGCGCCCCGCCCCGGTACTGGGGCATGTCGATGCTCATGAAGTCCAGCAGGCGGGGGGAGAACGACTCCAGCAGGGTCGGCGCGATGCGCCAGGGCTCCCCGAATCCGAGGCCCACGGCCCCGGGGTGGTCCATGGCGGCTGCAAAGGCCGACTCGCCGTTGATGTCCTCGCTGATCAGGCATGTCACCCCGGAACGCTCCAGGAACTCGGTGAGGTTCGTTCCATCCTTGTCCACTGCCTCGTCGAGGAAACGCTCGGCGGTGAACACAATAACGTCAAGTCCGGCCTTGCCCCAGCAATGCCCGGCCAGTTCGGCCATGAGCCGCCCCCCCCCAAAGAGCACCACGCGGGAGAGCAAATCCAGACGCAGCGTCACGCCCTTCTTCCCTGAGTTGGAGGCTTGGGAGAATACGTCATAAGCCCGTGTTGCACGAATTTATCCAGGTAGTCCTTCACGGCGCTGAAGCGTAGGCCCGTCAAAGAAGCCAATTCCGCAAGGGAGTTGACCCCATCGACACTGAAAAGAAGCTCGTTGTTGAACTTGCCAGCCATGTGTTTTTCCTGGGTCTGGTCGTAGTAGAGGCCCCATTTGGTGAGCCACGGAGGAAGCATTCCCGTGAAAGCCGGTACGGCATCGTCTTCCAATATTCCCACGAAATGTCGACAAACCCTCAGGGCGTTGTCCATCATTTCGGGGGACAGCAGGTCCGGCACATCGTCGCTGGTGTGATATTCCGGGAAGGGAAAGCGCTGCAGGGCGGGACTGGGCACGTTCACGCCGGGCCACATGAAGACGCGTTCGTCGTTGCCGTAGCCCTCGAAAAAGCCCAGCTCGTTCAACGCTGCGTTCTCTTCGCGAAGAGCCAATCGCAGGGCATTGTCCACGTCGCTGTCACCGGACAGAGAGCGTTTCATGCACAGGCGCTCTCCCGCACCGAGGGCCTCCAGGTTGAGCATCCCCACGGTCCGTGCCAGTATGCCGCGATTGTCGTACGCCCAGAAGAGCGCCCCGAAGAGTTCAGGAAAGAGCAACAACTGGTAGGAGTGCTTGCGCTTGCGCCCACTGAGCCACCGAAAGAGTTCAAGGCCCACCACGCAACCTGACAGATCGTCGTTGCACAGCTCGTCGATATGCGCCGAGAAGCAAACCACCGCGTCGGACTCGCCGGGAAGGAACAATTCGCCCACGCGCAGGGTGCCGGGCTCCACCTCGGTCTCGATGAGCACGTGGAAAGGACCCTCGGGCAGGTTGCTCAGGAAGTCGTGAGGCAAGGAGAGCCGCCAGTCCTTCAGGCGATAATTGTAGGCCAGACGGTGCTCAAGGCAGAAGGCGTGGGGCCTATCGGGCCTCGTGGAGGCGTGAGCGGCCAGTTCCTCGCCTGAAACAAGGCCGGAAAAGGGTTGGCTGTAGGGGACCACCAAGAGAGGATGCTCCACCGAGCTGTAGATGAGCCCCCCGTCGACGTGTCGCAACTCACCCCGGACCAGGTTCCAGGACAGCGGTGCAACCCAGTCCTCTCTAGCCTCGCCGGAAGCCCAGGCATGCACCACCATATCCGGAAAGTGTTCCTGGAGGAGTTCGAAGGCGCGGTCCAGCCCCCGTGAGACGAGCAGCCGGGGCAGAGGGGAAAGCTGGCGCGTCAGTTCGATCATGCGGCGAGCGGATTCGGTCATGCACGGCCTCTGGGGGGCGGCGACGGGAGAAAGCGCGGCATCATTTCGCGGTGCTATTCTCAAGCCGCCCCGGCTGTCAAGGACACCCCGATGGCGAGCACCGCCGCCGGGGACGCCGGGCACGGCGGCGTCCGCCATGGCGAACTTGACCCCCTTCAAGCTTGTCTGCTATTTTTCTAGGGCTTGATCAAACCGCTTGAGGATCCAATGCCTGACACATCCCTCCCCAGGATCGTCTCCACAATCGAATGCAGGATGACCTCCAGCAGGCTCCCCGGCAAGGTGATGATGACCTCGGCTGGTAAAACCATGCTCGAACACCACGTGGAGCGCCTGTCGCGCGTTGCCAAAATCGACGAGATCCTCTTCGCCACGACCACCAATCCCCAGGACGACTGCATCGCATCGCTTGCCCAGCGCCTGGGCATCGGCTGCCACAGAGGCTCCGAGGAAGACGTGCTCGCCCGGGTGCTCGGGGCCGCGGAGTCCGTCGGGGGCGACGTGATCGTTGAGATCACGGGCGACTGCCCGCTCATCGACCCCTCCGTGGTCGCCCAGACCCTGGACCTCTACTTGGCCAACCCCTGCGACTACGCATGCAACGACAACCCGCTCTCCTATCCCATAGGCATGGACGTGGAAGTCTTCTCCACCAGGCTCTTGCGCGTGGCCCACGAGGAGGGCCTCACCCCCGAGGACAGAGAGCACGTCAGCTGGTTCTTCCTGCGCAACCCGGAGCGCTTCCGGTTGCTCACCCTTCCAGCGCCCCCTGAACTCCACTGGCCCGACCTGCGCCTGACCCTGGACGAACAGGCCGACTATCAACTCATCGACGCCGTTTTCCGCGCCCTCTACCCTGCCAACCCCGCCTTTTCCTTGGCGGATGTCCTTACGCTGCTGCGCGCCCACCCCGAGCTGCTCCAACTCAATGCCCACGTCATCCAGCGCTTCGTTGCCCAGTCCGCCTGAGTTCACCGTCCTCGTGGCAGGCCTGGGCGGCATCGGACTTGGCTACGATCTCGACCGCCCTCCCGGCGACGTGTTCACCCACACGAGGGCTTTCATGGCCGATCCGGGCTTTCGCCTGGTCGGCGGTCTGGACCCGTCCCCCGCTCGCCGGGAACTGTTCACGGGCGCGTGCGGCCGCCCCGCCTGGACAAGTTTTGAAGAGGCTTCCCGACACATGGGTCAAGTCGACGTGGTGGTCCTGGCGACTCCCACCATCTTGCGCCTGGACGTCGTGCGACGCTGCCTGGAGCTTCGACCGAAAATCGTGCTTCTGGAAAAGCCACTGGCAGCCAGCCTGGCCGAGGGGCGGCAAGTGACAGACTTGTGCCGCGACCACGGCGTATTGCTTGCCGTAAACTATTTCCGGCGCTTCGACCCCGTATTGCGCGATGCCGTGCACACGACCCAAGCCGGAGCACTTGTGCAGGCAACCTGCCGCTACACGGGAGGATTGCTCCAGAGCGCCTCCCACTACGTAGATCTCTTCCTATACTGGCATGGCATGCCCCTGGACGCCCGACTGCTCTACGACGACGGTCCCTGCGGCCAAGCCGGGGAAGACAGGCGTCTGGGTTTTCTGCTTGAATACCCAGAGGCCCGCATCGCTTTCCACCCCGTCCAGGCCCCCTACGGCTTCGGAGAGATGGACCTGCTTTTCAAAGAGGGCCGCCTGCGCCTGGAAGATCAGGGCGAACGCGTGGCAGTGTTCCGGGCAGGCCCGGACCCATTGTATCCAGGCTACCGTCGGCTGCTCCCGGAACGAATCGATGAGGCCCAGGCGTTGCGCTATCTCTGCCCGGTCACTCAGGCCCTTTACGGCTGCCTTTCCTCGGGGGATTCCCTGCCCTCCACCGGGGACACGGCTCTGCAAACCCTCACCGTCTGCGACGGATTGCTCCATGACGCGAAAAACATTGCTCGTCGCCCATGACGCCGGAGGCGCTGAACTCCTGAGCGCCTGGCAGGCGGAGCACGCTGGACAGGGCGTATTCCTGCATGTTGTCGACGGCCCCGCGCGTCGCATCTTCGAACGCGACTTCGGCCCCATGCCCCCTGCGGACTTGACGGTCATGGATCGCCTGGAACCTGGCGACCTGGTGCTCACCGGGTCCAGCCTGGGAGCGGACCTGGAACGTCGCGCAATCGCGCGCGCGCGCGAACGGGGCCTGCCCTGCGCCTGCTTCCTGGACCATTGGGACTATTACGCCGAGCGCTTCGGGCCTCCCGGATCATGGCTCGAAGCTCTCCCGGACGAAATATGGACCCCCGACACCTATGCCCGGGACCTGGCCCTGCGAACCGGCTTTCCTTCCGCCCGGGTGCTGCTCCAGCCCAATCCCCTCCAAGCGCGCCTGCGCCGCCAGAGAGCCGCCGAAGCGCCCCTCCCGCCGGACAGCGAGGGCAGGCTCAGCCTCCTCTACGTGTGTGAACCTATCGGGCTCAAGCTCGCCTTGCTCTTCGGCGACAAGGCAGGACTCTACGACGACGAAATGATCCTGGTTTCAAAGTTCCTGGAATGTCTGGCGCGGCACGCCCCCCGGGTGGCCCGGGCGACATTGCGCTTGCACCCGACGGAACCCTCTGATAAATATGATATGCTTCTCCAAGGACATGCCAAGCTGTTTCCGCTGGAACGCTCCAACGAGCCGATCCTGGCGCGGGACATCCTTCGCCATTCGGTTGTCGTGGGCGTGGAAAGCGCGGCCCTGGTAGCGGGCCTCATGCTGGAGAAGAACGTCTTCAGCTGCCTCACCGGCAGACCGTGGAACATCGCCCTGCCTCACAAAGAAATCAAACATATCAGCGATTTCAACGACATCTTCCGGGAGTCGATCACATCATGAGCTTGGCATTATTTGGCGGCGCCCCTGTCCGTACGAGACCGTTCCCCGCATACCGCATCATGGGCGAGGAAGAAAAAGAGGCTCTGGCCCGCGTCATCGACTCGGGCATTCTCTCGCGTTACCTGGGCTGCTGGCATGAGGACTTCTATGGCGGACCCGAGGTCCAAGCCCTTGAGCGCGAATGGGCCGCACGCTTCGGCGTGAAGCATGCCATTGCCGTGAACTCCTGCACCTCGGGGCTTTATGCCGCGGTAGGCGCGGTGGGCACCGAACCCGGCGATGAGATCATCGTGCCTCCCTACACCATGGCCGCCACGACGACCGCTCCACTGGTGTACGGCGCCATACCCGTTTTCGCCGACGTGGAGCCCGATTGCTTCTGCATCGACCCCGCTGCGGTCGAAGCCGCCATCACGCCGCGCACCCGTGCCATCATGGCCGTTGACCTCTTCGGCTTGCCTTACAACGCCCTGGCCATCAACGCCATTGCCCGCAAACACGGGATCAGGGTCATCGAGGACAACGCCCAGGCCCCCGGCGCGCTCCATTTCGGGCGCGAAGCGGGGAGCCTCGCCGACATTGGCGTTTTCTCTCTCAACTATCACAAGCACATACATACCGGCGAAGGCGGCATGGTGGTCACCAACGACGATGAGTTGGCCGACAAGGTACGGCTCATCCGCAACCACGCCGAAGCCGTGGTGGAAGCAAAAGGCACCACGGACCTGGTGAACATGGTGGGCTTCAACTACCGCCTCACCGAGCTCCAGGCCGCCGTGGGCCGCTGCCAGCTGGCAAAGTTCGACACACTCCTCGCCGCTCGCCAGGAAAACAGCACCTACCTCTCCAGCCGTCTGGCCGAAATCGACTGCATCACCCCCCCAAAGGTCCGCGAGGGCTGCACACACGTTTACTACGTGCATGCCTGCCTCTACGACGCCGAGTGTGCCGGCCTACCCCGCCAGCGTTTTCTGGAGGCCGTCAGCGCCGAACTGGCGCCCACCGAACTGCGCGAGGGCGAGGGCGTGCTCCTGAGCGGCGGTTACGTGCGCCCGCTCTATCTCCAGCCAATCTTTCAGAGGCGCATTGCCTTCGGATCCCAAGGGTTCCCCTTCGTCAACCCCTGGAACCCCGCCTCCCCCCGCTATGACGCAGGCCTGTGCCCCACGTGCGAACGTTTGCACACGGCTGAACTCATCGAGCACGAACTCATGCGTCCGCCCATGACCCGTGCGGACCTTGACGACGTGGCCGACGCCTTCACCAAAGTATGGGAACTGCGCCACACCCTATGACGCACCTTTGCCATGACGTCGCTGCCGGGGCAGTCGCCCGGGACCGAGTGAGCCAATGAAAATCGTCCAGGGCGACCCCCGGCGCTGGGATGAGTTGATTGATCACTCCACCCAGGGCACGGCCTTCCAGCGGCGGTCCTTTCTCGAGGCCTGCGGCCAGCAGGTTGTTTACCTGCTTTGCGTCAAGGGAGACAATGTATTGGCTGGCATGAGTTTCTTCCTCGAGGGCGCGAACGCCGTCCCGGGATACTTCCAGCAGTACAGCGGGCTTGTTTTCTCCCGGTCTCTTCAGGGAAACTCCTTCACACCTCAAGACAAACGTTTCAAGGTCTCCCAGATCTTCGCGGAATACCTGGCCGGGAATTACGCCTCCGTCTGGTTCCAGAACCATTGGTCCGTACCGGACATACGCCCTTTTGACTGGCACAACTACCACACCCCCGAGTTGGGCCGCTACGCCATCACCGTGCGTTATACGAGCATCCTGACATTGGAGGCGGGCGTGGAAAACGGTGACGGTTTTGCTTCGGTACGACGACGCATCGCTCGCAACACCCGCACAAAAAACCAGGAAACCCAGCCCTCCGCGGACCTGGACATCCTGCTGGCGCTCTACCGCAAAACCTTTTCCCGCCAGGGCATCGACGTGCCCAGTCGGGAATTGGAGACGATCCAATCTGTTGGCATGCGCTGCCTGCAAGAAGGCACGGGCGCGCTCTACCTGACGACCGACGCTGGCAGGCCCGGCACTTCCAGCTTTTTCCTGCTGGACCGACACGGCGCCTACTACCTTTTCGGCGCTTCGGACCCCGACATGCGCGACCTGGAGACCGGCACCCGCAACATGGTGGACGCCATGACCCACCTGCGAGACGTACACCACTGTCCAACGTTGGACTTCGTAGGCGTCAACAGTCCTGGAAGGGGCTGGTTCAAGGCGAGCTTCGGCGGCACGACAGTACCTTATTACGGCATTTCCCGTTAACTTCAACACAGGAATCGTCATGCCTCCTCGCATCCTGTTATTCTGCACCAATTTCTACAGGGACATAGGCATCCTCTACGTCTTATCGCGCATCGCCGAGGCCATCGGATGCAAATGCTTCATAGCATGCCCCGAAACAGTGGGGAGCGACCACGTCCGCAAATGGGACCCGCAGGCCGTTTTTTTCATGACTGCAGGACGGCTTCAGCCACTCTCAAAGCTGTTTCCCAAGGCAAAACTTTTCTATTGCGCCGCCGAAGGAGGCGAGGAATACATTCACTGTGATGAACTGAAGATCATTCGAGACAAGCCAAACTACGACAGGTTGGAGCGCATCTACGTCTGGGGCAACAACTCCCTGGATCACTTCCGACGTTGCATTGCGGATGACAACCTTTCGCACATAGACGAATCCCACTGGACCCCCGGGGGCAAGATCCGCCTCAACGGCACCCCTAAAAGCGACCTTATTCGCTTCATGCCCCGCCCGCCCCGGAAATCCGGCTCGCGAAAAATCAACATGGGGCTCGTGGGGGCATACTCTTTCATCAACAACAAACGAGGCGACCACCCCCTCGTGCGCCTCTTCGACTACCCCTGCCGGGTCGAGAACGTGAAGGGGCTCTTGAACATCTTGCAGGCCCAGGCCACGCTTCTCAAGGAACTACCCGCCGAGTCCTACAATTTCAGCCTGCGCCCCTATCCAATGGAGAACAGGAAGGTCTACGCCAAAGTCAAACACGTTGCCGAGGGCAAGCTAACCATCGACAATTCGCTCGATTTCGCCACATGGTGCCTCCAGCAGGACATCATCGTCGGCGTACTCTCCAGCACCGCCCTGACCATCCATCTGAGCGGAGCATCCTACCTCAACCTGACCGATCTTTGTTTTCCCGGAAATCCCGCCTATTCCACGCAATATTTTCAGGAATTCGACTCGCTCTACAGGGACGCGACACCTCTGTCCCTTGACCGGCTCCTGGAACTGGCTCAAGCCCCGCCCGCCAAGGTTGAACCCGGCAAGCGACTCAAAGACTACCTGAACTTTATTTATAACCTGGAAACCCCCGGCTCGGCGATCCGACGCATCGCGGAAGACATGGCAGAGACGGTTCGCGCCCAGAGCCAGGTCACGCCCCCGGGCTTTCCCCTGCCGCTGTTGCGTGTGCTGAGCGAATGCCACCTTACCCACCTGCGCGGAGACAGCTACACCTACTTCTCGCACTTCTTCAATCGCAAGCGGCTCCACGCCGAATACAACCAGGTGGTGGAGAACATCCTCAACGACAGACCCCAGCGATGATTCCGCCACCCGGTGACCGCCAGCGCCCGGGTTTGCGGCCCCCAACCCGCCCTTGCACCGCTCGGAACTCTCTGATAACCGGATTTCGTGTCAGGGATTGGCCACGGTTGCCGCTCTCCGCGGACACGACGCCACGACCACACGGACAAGAGTGTACCCAATGCCATAGCGCCTCGTCCATGCCTTGTCGGCCTTCCGCGTCGGGTTCACACGAGTCTTTTCGTGTACCACAAATTGGTGGATGTCGCATTCAGACGATCGTCCCCCCCCTTTTGGAGGGAACGCCCAACGCGTCGCGCACGACTCCAGGCCGTGCTCCGACTGATTGAACGGCTTCCGGCAGGCGAGCGCCGCGCCCAAATCCTTCAACCCCGGGCGACTCCATGCACCAACCGCTGCTAGACCGTTCCAACGTGTTGTTCGACAAGTCCTTCACCGGAGGCGGCCCAAGACATTCTCGAGTCCAATGGGACGACGCGAACCGCCAATATCTCCGCTTCGCCGAAATCTACCGCAGCATTCCATCACATCAATGCTCGATTCTCGATATCGGATGCGGAAACGGTGAGTTTCTCCTCTTCCTCAACTACATGGGATTCACGGGAAGCTACACAGGCGTGGACATTCACGAGCCTCTTCTCCAGGAGGCGCGCGCGACATACCCTGGCTACGAGTTCCTCCACAGGGACATGCTCACGCAGCACATAGAACAGCATGATATCGTCATCATGAGCGGCGTATTCAATTTGAACATCGGACAGGACATGGACTTCGTGAAGTCTTTCATCTCCAAAATGTACGACTTGTGCAAGTTCAAAACCATCTTTAACGCCATCTCAACGCACGTCAATCTCCAGGAGGAAACAATGTACTACATTGATCCTGCCGAGATCATGAACTTCGCCATCCAGACGCTCTCGCCGAAAGTGGAACTCCGTCACGGATACCTCCCGTTCAACTTCACCGTCGCCATCGAGAAAAGTCCGGTCTGGTGCTCTCTGCCGCGGACAAACCAAGCCGACAGCCAAGGCTGATCTGGAACCCCCGATCATCGGTTCCTTACCACGGCGTTCCTGCTCACGACGCGGTGCACTACCTTCATTCATGATTCACTGAGAGCATTCGACACGACCACTCATCCAGCGAACATTCAACGCCATTCCAGAACCTAGCCATGGCTCCCTACATACAGACCAATCCAGACCCAGCCCAGCGCGTCTACCACGTGGGCTACCACAAAACAGCCACCACTTGGCTCCAGAAGCACTACTTCCCCACACTGGCTGATGATCTTACCCGCCAGGGCACGGCCCTGTTTTCCCAGGAAGGCCTCTCCGGCGATTTCCTGTTCGACGCCCCGGAAACGGCAGCCCGACTCGCCCAACTCGGACTTCCCGCCAAGGCCATCATCTGCCTTCGCAACCAACGCACTGCGGTGCCTTCCCTCTATTGGACCTACGTCAAATGCAGGGGGCGTCTTTCCTACAGGAATTACATGCAGACCCTCGTGCGTAACGGCAAATTCCGCTACGCCACCATGGTGGAGGCCTACTTCCGGGCCTTCGGCCCCGAGAACGTGCTCGTGCTGCTTTATGAAGACTTTCAGGCAACACCTCAGGCTTTCCTTGCCTCCATTCTCGCATTCCTCAATCTTGATCCCGAACGCGCCAAGGAGTCCCCGCCCTTTTGCGTCGTCAACAAGTCCATGAGCACCCTCTCCAAGGTGGCGCAGTTCTGGCTCAACCGCCTCACCCCCCCCGCACCGTGCGATCCGGACAACGCATGCCTCCGCTCGCCGATCAAGGTCGTTCGCGGGGAGTCCCTCACCCTGGATGACCTAGGCATCCATCCCGACAAACAAACCGCCCCTCCGCGTGCGCCTAACGTCTTGCGGGCAACCGCGCAAAACATCCTAACCCGTCTGGAGCCGCTCTTCGCAACCATGGAGCCTCTCCTGAGGCACGGAAACCATGCCGCTTCCAGCCAGGCCATAGCCGATGCCTACGCTGCCGAGAACATACGCCTGCAAGCGCTGACCGGCCTCCCCCTGGCCCGCCACGCTTACCCAGGGTTCGATAACAGAGAGGCCCCATGAGCTGCTCCGCGACCGCCATCGCCGTCATCCCCGCGCGCGGCGGCTCCAAGTCCATCCCGCGCAAGAACCTGGCCGACCTGGGCGGCAGGCCGCTCATCGCCTGGGCCATCCGGGCCGGGCTCGACTGCCCGGACGTCCAGCGCGTGATCGTGAGCACCGACGACCCCGAAATCGCGGATGCGGCCCGCGAGCACGGAGCCGAGGTCCCCTTCCTGCGCCCGGCAGAACTGGCCCAGGACGACACCCCGGACGCCCCGGTCTTCGTCCATCTGCTGCAGTGGCTCGAAGAGAACGAGGGCTTCCGGCCAGACGCCCTGGTGAACCTTCGCTGCACCACGCCGCTCAAGCGCCCGGAGCACGTCAGCGCGGTCCTGAAGCTCCTCTTCGAGAGCGGCTGCGACTCCGTGCGCACCGTGGACCGCATCCAGGGCAAGCACCACCCCTACTGGATGTTCAAGCAGGACGAGCAGGGCTATGCCGCCACCTTCGTTGACGGCATCGACCTCAAGCGCTTCCACCGCCGCCAGCTCCTGCCCCCGGCCTGGTCCATCAACGCTCTGGTGGACGCCATGACCGCGAGCGCCGTGCTCGGCCCCAAGCCGCCCTACGGCGAGCGCATGCGCCTGCTGGAAACCGACCCCCTCTACTCCATCGACATCGACGCGCCCAAGGACCTCCTGGTCTGCCGGGCGCTCCTGGAGGCGCTCCATGAACTGGTTTGAACGCCACATCGTCCGCCGCAAGGGCTGCTTCGTCATCGCCGAGGCCGGCATCAACCACAACGGAGCCTTCGACTTGGCCCTGGAGCTGGTGCGCCGCGCCAAAGAGGCCGGGGCCGACTGCGTGAAGTTCCAGACGCACCGGACTTCCGCCAGCGAATCCCGCCATTCCAGCAAGCCGGGCTACTTCTCCGGGCGCATCGGCGAGATGTCCAAGATCGAGTGGTCGCGCTCCCTGGAATTTTCCACCGGGCAGTTCGCCATGCTCCGGGACGAATGCGAGGAGCAGGGCATCGCCTTCCTCTCCACCGCCTGCGACATCGAGGGCCTGCGCATCCTCACGGACATCAGGGCCGAGGCCGTGAAGATCGCCTCGGCGGACTTGAACAACGACTACCTCCTCAGCGCCCTGGCCGACACCGGGCTGCCGGTGCTGCTCTCGGTGGGCATGTCCACCCTGGAGCAGGTGGACCACGCCGTGGAATTGCTCGCGCAGCGCAACTCTGGCCCGCTGGCCCTCTTCCAGTGCACCTCCCAGTACCCCGCGCCCTACGCCCAGCTGCACCTGCGCGTCATGGAGACCCTCAAGGCCCGCTACGGCGTGCCCGTGGGCTTCTCCGACCACTCCCAGGGCATCCACGTGCCCGTGGCCGCCGCGGCGCTGGGCGCGGCCATGGTGGAGAAGCACTTCACCCTCTCGCGCAACCTCCCCGGCGTGGACCATGCCGCCTCCATCGAGCCCCACGAGCTGGCCGAGATGGTGCGCCAGATCCGCGACGTGGAGGCCGCCCTGGGCAGCGCGGAGAAAACCGTGCAGCCCGAGGAGCTGGCCAACGCCGCCAACATGCGCCGCTCGCTCATGGCCGCGCGGCCGCTCAAGGCGGGCGCGTTGCTCACCCTGGACGACGTGACCGCCAAGCGCCCCGGCACGGGCCTGCCCCCCAGCGAACTGCACCGCCTCCTGGGCAGGCGGCTCAAGGTGGACATGGCCGAGGAAGACCTCTTCGACCTCTCCCAGGTGGACGATGCCTGATCCCGCGGCCCTCTTCCCCCGCTTCTCGCGCCTGACGCGGGCCGACCTCCTGGTGGAGCAGCACCTGCACACCACCTGGACCGACGGCCACGCCGCCCCCGAAGCCTGCCTGGAGCGGGCCCGGGAGCTGGGCCTCTCCCGGGTGCTCTTCACCGACCACGTGCGCGCCGCCTCCGACTACTGCCCCCGCTACCTGGACGAGATGGGCCGTCTCGCGCGCAAGGAGGAAACCCTCCGGGTGCTGGCCGGGTTCGAGGCCAAGGCGACGGACCTTCGGGGCGGCCTGGACATTCCCCCCGCCGCCCTGGAACGCGCCGACGCGGTGATCGTGAGCGTGCACTCCATCCCCCTGCCGGGCGGCGGCCTCGCGCCCCCCTCCTCCCTGGACGCCCCCACCCTGGCCCGCGCCGAGCGCGACCTGGCCGTGGCCGCCGCCGAGGCGGGCCGTGCCACGCTCCTGGGCCACGCGGGAGGCATGTCGCTCGCCTACCACGGACAGTTCCCCCTGGCCTTCCTGGAAGACATCGTGCGCGCCTGCGCGGCCCACGGCTTCCCCATGGAGGTGAACAGCCGCTACCACCGCCCGTTGCTGCGGCCGCTCCTGGAGCTCATGTCCCGCTTCGACCCGCCGGTCTCCATCGGCTCCGATTCGCACCACATCGACACGCTGGGCGAGTGCTCGCGGCTTCTCGCTCGCGAACTCTTCGGCGAGGAGGCCTGAGCATGGCCGATTTCAGGGTGGGCATCACCTGCGTGAACTCCCTGGTGGGCCAGGGCATCGTCAAATCCCTGCGCGCCTGCGACCTGGACGGCCGCGTGGAGCTCACGGGCTTCGACTATGTGCCCGGCACGGTGGGCGCGCAGTGGGTCAAGCCCACGTTCCTGCTGCCCGACATCCTGCGCCCCGGGGTCACCGAGGAAGAATGGCTGGAGGCCCTCATGGCGCGCATCCTCGAGCGCGGCCTAGCCATCCTCCTGGTGGGCATCGGCTTCGAGCTGCCGCTTCTGGCCAAATACCGCGAGGTGATCCGGGAGCGCACCGGCTGCACCGTGCTGGTGAGCCCCCCCGAAACCGTGGCGCGCTGCGAGGACAAATACCTCACGTATCTCTTCCTGCGCGATCACGGCCTGGACCCGCCCGCCACCTGGCTGCCCGAGGAGGCCGACGCCGTGACCTATCCGGCGGTGGTCAAGCCGCGCACGGGCACGGGGAGCAAGGGCCTGCGCGTGGTGCGTTCCCGCGCCGAGCTGGACGCCGCCCTGTCCGTCGGCCAGGGGCTGATGATCCAGGAGGAGGTGGGCTCGCGCGAGACCGAATACACCTGCGGCGTGCTGGTGTTCGGGGGGGAGGCGCGCTCCATCATCTGCCTGCGCCGCACCCTGCGCGACGGCAACACCAACGCCGCCTGGCACGACCGCGCCACCCCGCCCGCCGTGGAGGACTTCGTGCGCCGCACGGCCCTGTCCCTGGACCCCTTCGGCCCGGCCAACCTCCAGCTGCGCCTGGACGCGGCGGGCCGGCCCCGGCTCTTCGAGATCAACCTGCGTTTCTCGGGCTCAACGGCCATGCGCACGCAGTTCGGGGTCAACGAGCCCGAGATGGCGCTCAAGTCCCTGCTGGGCCTGCCCCTGCCCGCGTTCACGCCCCGCTTCGGGCGCGTGCTGCGCTTCTGGGAAGAACTCTACGTGCCGGAGGGCGCGTGAAGCCCGCCCTGCTGGTCACCGGAGCCGGGGGGTTCCTGGGGCGAAGCGTGCTCCCCGCCCTGGAGGAGCACTACCGCGTCCTGCGCATCGCCTCACCGCGCGGCGCCCTGGAGGGGCCGGACGTGTTCCGGGCCGACCTGGCGGACCCCGCCGCCGCGCAAAGCCTGGCCGAAGCCGTGGCGGAGGCCCTGGGCGGAGCGAGGGTCGAGGCCCTGGTCCACCTCGCAGCCGCGCTTTGCCCCCCGGGCGGCGCGCGCGACATGGGCGTCTACCACGCCAACCAGGCTCTCACCCTGGGCGCGTTGCGTCTCACCCAGACCCTGGCGCCCGCGCACGTGGTCAATTTCTCCAGCCTGGCCGTGTACCCGGTGCGCGACGGCCTCTTCACCGAGGATTCGCCCGTGGACCCCTCGGGCAACACCGAAGGGCTCTATGGGCTGGCCAAGTTCGACTCGGAGGCGCTCTTCAATTTCCACCTGGGCCGCTCCAGCACCGTAACCAACCTGCGCCTCACCCAGGCCTACGGCCCGGGCATGCAGCCCGACCGGCTGGTGGCCCTGCTGGCCGGGGAATGGCGCGAGACGGGGCGCGTCACGCTCTTTGGGCGCGGCGAACGCGTGAGCAACTTCGTGCACGCCCGCGACGTGGCCCGGGGCCTGGCGGCGGTGCTCGATGCGCCGCGCGCGGGCACGTTCAACATGGGCTGCGCCCGCAACCTCTCCTACCTGGAGGTGGGCCGCCTGGTGCTTTCGGCCCTGGGCGCGGGCGAAGAGGCGCTGGTGCTGGAGGAACGCGGCATCCGGGCGCGCGCGGCCATCTCCACGGCGCGCTTCGAGGAGGCCTTCGCCACGCGCTTGGAAGAGGTGGACTTCTCCTATCTGGCCGACGAGGCGCTCCCGTGAACGCCGTGCGTACGATCACGGTGCTGCGCTCGGCCGACCTGGCCCTGACGCGCGCGGGCCTGGAGGCCCTGGCCGGACGCTTCCCCGGGGCGCGCATCACCCTGCTGGCCCAGCCCGGGGTGTTCGAGCACTGCCGCGAGACCCTCTCCCGCCTGTGCAGCGTGACCCCCTACCCCTTCCGCGATTTCAACCTGGCCGTCCCGGCCACGGCCCTGGCGGAGCTGCCCCGCGCCGACTTGGCCGTGGCCCTCTACAAGAACCAGGGCCAGGGCTACCAGGAGGTGGACGCCTTCCTCCTGGCCCGGGTGCCGGCCGCCGCCCACGCGGGGCTCACGGGAGCCATGGAGTTCAGGCCCTTCCCGGCGGGGCGCGTCGCGCGCCTGCGCGCCCTGTGGGAGGGCTGGCGCAGGCTCCACGGATCGAGCTTGACAGCGGCGCTCAGAAGTTGTTCTTTTTCGCGCGCCCACGGGGGGGGCCGCTCGGCCGTGGTCTTCTGCGGCGATTCGCGCATCGTGGTGGACCCGGGCGGCCGCGTGGAGCTGGCCCCGCACGCCTTGGTGCGCGTGGGCTACATGCCCCCCGAGTGGGAGCACGTGCGCGACCCCGGCCGGGCCGTGGTCCGCGTGCAGGCGGGCGGCACGCTCTCGTTCGGGGGCAGCGTGAACCTCTTCGCGGGGGTGCGCGTCAACGTGTTCCCCGGAGCGCGCGTGCACATCGGCGAGGGCAGCTACGTGGCCTTCAACTCGCGCGTCTTCGCCGAAACCGAGGTGCACATCGGAGCCAACTGCGCCATCTCCTGGGACGTGGAAATCTTCGACACCAACTTCCACCGCACCACCATGGACCCCAACGAGGCCGTCGGCGCGGGCGTCCACGTGGACGACCAGTGCTGGATCGGCGCGGGCGCGCGGATCCTGCGCGGCGTGCGCCTGGGACGGGGCGTGGTGGTGGGGGCGCAGTCCGTTGTGAAGGGTTCCTTCCCGGACGGGGCGGTGGCGGCGGGCAATCCCGCCGTGCAAAAATCCATCAAGCAGCCCGGCGTGCGCATCTGACGCCGGGCTCCAAGGACCGATCACATGGCCATCAGACTTCAGGACCTCCTGGAAGACACCCTCAAGGAAGAAATGCGGCGCCGCCAGGCCATCCTGGACCGGCAGGCCTTCTGCCCCGTGCCGCCCAACCACATCTATGTGGAACCCACCAACAAGTGCTTCCTCAAGTGCGCCATGTGCACCGACAAGGCCCTGCGCGGCGACCAGGGCTACATGCCCATGGAGCGCTGGCGCGTGATCCTGGACTCCCTGGCCAAATACCACGTGAAGGCCCCCATCAACCTCATCGGGCGCGGCGAACCCCTCATGAACCGCCAGCTCCCGGATTTCGTGGAATACGCCTCCAGCAAGGGCATGAGCTGCGCCATCATTTCCAACGGCGGCCTGCTCGACGAGGCTTACGCCCGCAAGCTCCTCAAGGCGGGCATCCGCAAGATCCAGTTCTCCCTGCACGCCCACTCCCGCGAGACCTACAAACAGATCACCGGCGTGGACCTCTACGACAAGGTGAAGGCCAACCTCCTGGGGCTGGTGGAGCTCAACAAGGAGTATGGCTCGCGCTGCTACATCAACGTCATGAGCGTGGAGTCGAGCATCAACCGCCACGAGAGCGCGGAGTTCGTGAAGTTCTGGACCCCCAGGGTGGACCGGGCCTTCGTCACCCCCCTCTACTCCATCCAGGGCGACTCCCGCATGGCCGACGAGTCCCTCGATTCCATCAAGGCCAAGCTTGGCGGCAAGGACTTCACCCGCCACTCGGGCTGCGCCTTCCCCTGGTTCTTCCTGTCCTACCGGCTCGACGGCACCATCAACCCCTGCCCCTACGACTTCAAGACCAACTTCAACGTGGGCAACGCCGACGACCCCGACTACGACCTCATGAACGTCTGGAACTCCGAGGCCATGCTGCGCTTCCGCCAGTCCCACCTGGACCGCGAGTTCTCCTACTGCCGCAGCGTGGACTACCCCTGCGAGACCTGCGAGATCCCCTCCGCGCCCGACACCTACAAAGGCCTGGACTCCTTCACGCAGGACTTCCACGTGGTCTTTTCCCGGGAGTTCGCGGCCATCCTCAAGAATGTCCAGGCAGGCTGAGCACGGAAACGACTCCGAGCGCGCCTTCGCGGGCGTGGACCACGCCGTGCTCCTGTGCTGCGACCCCGGCGGCTGGGCCGTGCTCTCGCGCCTGGGCCGCAGGCTCCTGGACCTGGGCGTCCGCGTGGACTGCCTGCTGGAAGGCTGGTGCGCGGCCAACGCCGCGCCCCCCATGGGCGCGGCGCGCATCGACAGCCTGGAGCAGGCCGCCGGGGCGCGGCTTCTGCTCTACGCGGCGCGCAGCGAATTCCACCGCAACCGGGCCATGCTCCCGGCCTGCCGGGCCATGGGCCTGCCCACGCTCTTCGCCTTCGACTCCTGGAAGAACCACCGCGTGAACTTCGTGGACCCGGACACCGGCGAGACCGCCCTGCCCGGGCGCATCGGCGTCATCGACGCCTACCAGAAGGGCTTGGTCCTGGAGGCCCTGGCCGACGTGGCCCCGCCGGACCTGGCGGAGCGTGTGTTCGTGCTGGGCCACCCCGCTCTGGAGGAGCAGGCTCTGGCCGTGCGCGCCGTGAGCGCCGAGCGCCGCCGGGAGCTGCGCCGCGTCCTGGGGGCCGAGGGCCGCACCCTGCGCCTTTTCCTCACCGAGCCCGTGCGCCAGGACTATTACCGCACCAACCGCCTGGACCCGGGCTACGACGAGTTCACGGCCCTGGAGGTCTTTCTCGCCTGCCACACGGCCCCGGGAGAGGCTGCCGCCGTGAAACTCCACCCCAGGCAAAACCGCGCCGAGATGGAAGCCTTCCTGGCCGGGCGCGCCGTGCTGGCCGAGGGACCCCTGGAAGAGCTTTTGGCCGCCGCCGACCACGTCTACGGCATGACCTCCACGGCCCTCCACGCGGCCCTGGCAGCGGGAAAACCCGTCACGTCCCTCCAGCCAGGACGCACCCCCTACGGAAAAACCCTCTCCCACCCGGCCCTTGAGGCCAGGCTCGCCCGCTAGACGCGCCTCGCCCCGCAAGGAGCTTACCATGACGATTGCCGTCTCCACCACCGTCTTTCCCGAGCCCCTCGTGGACCCCGCCCGTCTCCCGGACCTGGAGGGCATCGAGGCCGTGGAGTTCAGCGGAGGCCCGCCCATGGACCTGGAGGGCTTCTCCGCCCTGGCCCGGGCCGTGCACGTCGCCGGAGTGCGCCATGTGCTCGTGCACAACTACTATCCGCCCCCGCCCGCGCCCTTCGTGCTCAACTTCGCAACGGCCGATCCCGCGATCCTGGAGCGCTGCCTTGACCTGGCCCGCGACGCCCTGGCCGCCTGCGCCCTGGCCGGAGCCCCCCACTGGTCGTTCCACCCGGGCTACCGCCGCGACGGCCGCGAGCTGCCCGACGGCCACTTCGCCTTCGACGGCGAGCAGGCCTCCATGGAAAAAACCCTTTCGCGGTTCCTGGCCAATTTCCCCAGGCTCCAGGCCCTGGCCGACGTCGCGGGCATCCCCCTGGTTGTGGAGAACCTCTTCCCCAAGCCCGGCGAGGTGACCAGCCTGTGCAACACCCGCCGGGAACTCCTGGAGACCTTCGACGCCCTGCCCGCCGGGACGGGCTTCCTGCTGGACCTGGGGCACTGGAACGTCTCGGCCCGGGTGCTGGGCTTCGACCGCGACCGGGAGCTGGACCGCCTGCTGGACACGCTGGCCCCCCGCCTGCGCGAGGTGCACCTCTCGGCCAACACCGGCCTCGCCGACGACCACCTGCCCCTGGAGCGCGGCGACTGGCAGCTGGACGTGCTGCCCAGGCTGCGGGGCACGAGGGCCGTGTTCACCCTGGAGTCGCGCAGGCTCCCTCCTGCGGTGTTGCGTCGGACGCTCGAAGTCATTAAGGACGCCCTGTGACAAAGGACGGCACCCACACCATGGACCCATCGCTTCGCAAGATGATGTTCGGCCCCGCCGGAACCCTGGCCGAGGCCATCGACCGCATACTGGCCGGCGGACGCCGCGTGGCCTTCTGCCTGGACGACAACGACCGCCTCATGGGCATCCTTACCCAGGGCGACGTGCTACGCCTCGTGCGCGCCGGCGTCCCCCTGGACGCGCCCGCGCGCGGACACCTCAACGCCGACCCCGTCACCGTGGGGCACGACGTGGACGTGCACGAGGCCAAGAAGCTCATCGGGCGCAAGATCAACCTGATCCCGCAGGTGGACGCCCACGGCAGGCTCACCGGCCTCATCGACCTGGCCAGCTCCGAATACGGCTTCCTGAACATTCGGCAGAAGTCCGTGGCCATCCTGGGCCTGGGCTACGTGGGCCTCACCCTGGCCCTGGTGCTGGCCGAGCACGGCTTCACCGTGGCCGGGTTCGACGTGAACCGCCCCCTGCTGGACAAGCTGGCCGCCAAGGAGCCCCCCTTCTTCGAGACCGGCATCCAGGGCTTCCTGGACCGGCACGTGGGCAAACGCCTGCGCCTGGTGGACAGCCTGGCCCAGGTGAACGCCGACATCTTCATCATCACCGTGGGCACCCCCGTGGACCCCGCCACCAAGAAGCCCGGGCTGGACTACATCCGCAAGGCCGCCACGGCCGTGGGCCGCTCCCTCTCCCGCGACGCCCTGGTGATCCTGCGCTCCACCGTGCAGGTGGGCACCACGCGCCGGGTGGTCATCCCCGAACTGGAGGCCGTGAGCGGCCTCAAGGCCGGACAGGACTTCCACGTGGCCTACTGCCCCGAGCGAACCGCCGAGGGCCGCGCGCTCAAGGAGCTCACCCACCTGCCCCAGATCGTGGGCGGGCTCGACGAACGCAGCGCCGAGCTGGCCAGCCGCCTCTTCAACGAATACACGCCCACCATCGTGCGCGTGGACGGCCTGGAGGCGGCCGAGATGTGCAAGCTCATGGACAACGTCTACCGCGACGTGCGCTTCGCCTTCGCCAACCAGGTGGCCCAGGTGGCCGAACCCCTCGGCCTGGACATCCACGCCATCATCGACGCGGTGAACCTCAACTACGACCGCAACGACATCCCGCGCCCCTCCCCCGGCGTGGGCGGCCCCTGCCTCACCAAGGACCCCTACATCCTGAGCGCCGTTTTCCAGGAACACGGCCTGGAGGCCCCGCTCATCGCCTCGGCCCGCCGGGTCAACGAGGCCGGGCCCGCGGACATCGTGGGCAGGGCCGGGACCATGCTGGCGGCCCAGGGCAAGGACCTGGCCTCCTGCAAGGCCTTCGTGGCCGGGTTCGCCTTCAAGGGACACCCCGAGACCAGCGACACCCGCGACTCCACCACCCTTTTCTTCCTGCGCGAACTCCTGGCCCGCTGCCCCAACGTGCAGGGCTACGATCCCCTTGTGCCGCCGGAGGAGATCGCCGCGCTGGGAGCCGGTCCCGTGTCGATCGAGGAGGGGTTCAAGGACGCCGACGTAGTGTTCGTGATGAACAACCACCCCTCCTACCTTCGCTGGGACCTCCCCAGACTCTTCGGCCTCGCCGCCCGGCCCACCGTGTTCTACGACGCCTGGCGCATGTTTCCCCATCTCAAGTCCCAGGCTCCCCACGGCATCCTCTACGCCGCCGTGGGCGTGGGCCGCTAGGAGCGCCTTTATGACGCGTCCCCTGCAACTCGTCACCGGCGGCACGGGCTTCATCGGCTCGGCCCTCACCCTGGCCCTCCTGGACCGTGGCCACGCCGTGCGCGTCTTCGACAACAACTTCCGGGGGCGCAACCACCGCCTCGCCACGGCCAAGGGCGCGCTGGAAATGGTGGAGGGCGACATCCGCGACGAGGCCCAGGTGGCCCGTGCCACCGAGGGCGTGCACACCGTGCACCATCTGGCCTTCATCAACGGCACGCGACACTTCTACGAAATACCCGACCAGGTGCTGGACGTGGGAACGCGCGGCGCGCTCTCCACGCTCAAGGCCGCCCTGGAGAAGGGCGTGAAGCGCTACGTGCTGGCCTCCTCCTCCGAGGTCTACCAGACCCCCGAGCGCGTGCCCACCGACGAGACCGAGCGCATCCTCCTGCCCGACGTGACCAACCCCCGCTACTCCTACGCGGGCGGCAAGATCATCAGCGAGCTGCTCACGCTCAACTACCTGCGGGCCTCCTCCGTGGAGGGCGTGATCTTCAGGCCCCACAACGTCTTCGGCCCGGACATGGGCTTCGAGCACGTGGTCCCCGAGCTGGCCCGCAAGATGTTCGACCTCTCGGCGGGCTTCACGAAGAAGGCTATCGACCTGCCCATCCAGGGCCAGGGCACCGAGACGCGCGCCTTCTGCTTCGTGGACGACGCCGTGGAGCAGATCATCGCGTGCGCCGAGAAGGGTGGGGCCGGGGAGATCTACCACATAGGCGACACGGCCGAGCGCTCCATCCTGGACCTTGTGGAGGCCATGGCCCGCGTGTACGGGATCAAGGTCACGGTGGTTCCCGGGCCCCTGCGCCCCGGCGGTACACCCCGGCGCTGCCCGGACATCGCCAAGGTGAGGGCCCTGGGCGCCTCCCCTAAGGTGGGCTTCGAGGCGGGCCTGGAGCGCACCCTGGCCTGGTATGCCGATCACTTCACCAACAACTTTTGAAATCCATTTAGCATCCATGATGTTGTACTAAAATGCTCAACATAAACGATCAACCGCGGCCCTCATCTTGCTCTAAAGTAACTGGCCACAACAACTATCCCACCAAAACAACAACAAAAGGCAAGAACACACAAACAACTCACCGAAAGCCGATCCTTTTCGCCCTCTCCATATTATGCACATTCGAGATTTATGCGTACATTTTCAAAATTCCAGCGAACACACTACTCTTTGGACTCGGTTATTACATCATCTTTTGGTTGGTGCCTGGCCTTGCGATTCTCTCGACAAGCCCCAGGCAATCCGGAAACCATTTCATATGCACATTCAAGGCTTCAGCAATTGGCTACACACTTAACCTTGGAGCCTACTTTTTAGGAATATACACCACTAAAGAACTCTACTTTACACCGCTTGCATTTTGCACAATCTTTCTATTTCGTGAAAAACGAAAACTCATTGCGTCACTCTTAAAAAAAATTGAAACAGACCTTTCATCCATAAGCACATCACAAGGAATTATTTTCATCATTTTCGTTTGTGCATTCTTATTTTCAACAACAGGATACTCTTACACCACGATCCCCATTGGCTTTGACGAACACTATCTAACAGCCTCTAGTTTCACCCATGAACTTGCGAGCAAATTCCCTTTATATATCAGATATTCTGAAACCGCCTCACAACTTTTATCATACCACATTGGCGCAAATTTAATAGGAGTAGTTTTCTGCCATATATTCAACCAGCCCACACACTATTACACCATCTACTCAATCTATGCTATCGGCTTTTTACCTCTCATCATAGCTATCGGGTGCCTTTGCAAAACAGCCTCCATCCCTAAAAGATACTATCTCCTTACTTTATACATATTTCTATTCGCTCGAGAACCTCTAACCGGGGCTGAATTCATAACTACAGCCTATTTCTCCCAGTTTTTCGCTGAAATTTTAGTGCTGGGCGGAATAGCATTATTAAATAACGAGGACAACAAAGCATCAAACATAATAACACACATTGTTATACCGGCGGCAACAATTTGCACGCGCCTCCCCACGGGAGCATACTATTGCACCATACTAGTTGTCCACAAGATACTCTCGTCTAGCCAAACAAACAAGACGAAACTAGGCCTGCTGACAACTGCAGGCATATTCTCGATTGCGACATACTACACATTCTATGTATGGGGATCAAATGTAGCACTCTCTAACTTTAACCCAGAAAAAACATTCACTCCTTACCACTGGATATTAAATACTGTCTCAAAAAATCATTACCTCATCGATCTAATCAACAATACAAAGCTTTCCTTTTCAGCGGTGAATCCATCAACCTCAACCTACATCTACCTCTTTGTAATTTTTACACCCTTGTGCCTCTTTCTCTTTTACACCTACAACATCTTAAGCATCCTCCTCGGGAGGATTTACCACATCAAACAACAGCCAAACAACAGACTGCTGCTTGCATATTCCGCTACAGGCTTTATTTTGGCGAGCATTATACCAGAAGTACGCGCCATTACCATATCCATAGTTGCGTTCCATGTCTCTTTAATTCCATTTATATCAACAATCTACATCGTCAAGCGCAAAGCCAAAAACTACGCAGCTAACATCAAGCCAAAATTAACAACTGCCGCAAACATACTCCTAGCACTTCCATTTGTTATATACCTCATGATGCCCGCTTCTAAAGAGCCAGTATCGTCATACGTAGGCCAAGCGAAATATAAATACCTCACAAGCACAATCCCTGAACTTTTTAAGCAATTTTCACCTGAACTTCACGACAGCATCAAGAGACTTTTTAAAGAAAACCCACCTGCAAACATGTCTCCAGAATTGTACGACATTCTCAACCAGGCTAGACACTTAGTTCCTGCAGACTCTATTGTGATCCATCCAGAACATTATCGTACAAGAACCCTCATCGCAGGAATTGCCCAGAAAAAACCATATTTTGAAGCATCATACTATTCAGATCCTGACGCTGTAACATTTCAAGAATATACGTCAAAGCTTAACTCTATTGCAAACAATGGACACGTCGAAAAAACCTTGACATCAAACAAATACTATTATATATTAAGCAATAATCTTTATAACAAGATTGCAAAGTTGTATAATTTAAGGCTTGTCGCAGTGAACACACGCTATGCTATACTTCAGATTGACTAAATTATCATGATAATAGAAGACATATCACTGCTCCAATGCATACATTGCAATGCCGATTTAGAACTAGAAGAGCACTTCACTGACGAAGATGAATCAATAGTTGAGGGCGTTTCTACATGCAATCAATGCCATGCCAGGTACCCAATTATAAAGCATGTAATGATACTGGCACCAATAGAATCTGCAAAAAATTTATTACAGCCCGACGATTTTAAAACATACCTGAAATACAAATCATCGGCATCCGCCAGCTCGGAAGAATATCACATTGACATTATCAAGTCTGGTTCGAATTGGAACCAACAATTTAGCAAGGCATTTCCAATAACAACCAACCTTGTCGAGAGCGATGGGTTTTGGGGGAAGGAAGCATTTTGGAACTTCTGCGGACTTCATCCTTCACTAGTATCTGGCAAAACAGTATGCGTATATTGTGGAGGTTCTGGCAGGGAATCATACCACCTACTCAATTCGGATGCCAGACGTGTAGTTGTGATCGACATTGGTTCACACATTTTTAACATACAAAAGCTATGCAAGCAGTGGAATAACAAACTTATACTCTTAATGGCAGACTTTTATCAGAACCCTGTCAGAAGCTCTGACATTGACATTTCAATTTGTGACCATGCCCTGCAACACATATCCAACAACAGACAGGCCTTCTCGTACATGTCAAGCAAAACAAAAGACAATGGCATAATTTCCGTATGCGTATACAGCCACGAGAACAATTTCATCATGACAAAAATTGTCGAACCCTTCAAAAGATACACTCGTCGCGTACCAAGCAAAGTCTTATTGTCTTTTTCATATTTGCCCGCAATAATACTTTACGCACTCGCACTTACTTACCAAGGCTTGTCCAAATATTTTCCTGAGCAGTTAAATAATTTGCCATATTACGACTTGTTGACGTTATGGTACAGGGGCGGCTTCGAAAAGTTCCATGAAGCATCCTTTGACCTACTTCACGCCCCAATATCTTATCACTTTTACAGAGACGAACTGGTCAATATGGCAAATGAAAATAACCTTGAATTATTAACTTTATCCATGGTGAACAGGACCATGTGGTCAATGGTAGCCTCTAAACCTCCAGCCAACTAAAATCATATCAATTTTAATTTTGACAACGAGGACAATCATAACATGTCGCGAAATCAAGTGCTAGGAAATTTTGGATGCGGACAGTACCCTAAAAAAGGGTACATCAATGTCGACGTAGACCAAAGAGCTAAAGCCGATATATTTCATGATCTTGCCCAAACACCTTATCCCTTTGATTCTGAGTATTTTTCACAAATCGAAATGCACCACGTATTGGAGCACATTCCAAACACCATAAAAGTCATGAAAGAATTACATAGAATTCTCATACCCAGGGGAAAATTAATCATAACAGTACCTCATTTTTCTCGTGGCTTTATGCACTATGACCATAAAATAGGGTTTGACGTGACATTTCCCCTGTACTTCAACCGAACTTTCACCGGCGGCTACACAGGCATAGATTTTAACTGTAACTCTACACACTTAACATGGTTTGCACAAAAGGAGCTAAAAATAAGACACCTGTCAAAATCAACATTCACAATCGCATCTACACTAGGAATGATTATTGATAAACTAGCGAACCTCAATCCTTACGTTGCCAGCAGAATATTTTGCTTTTATGTCGGCGGATTTGAACAAATAGCTTTTGAATTTGAAAAATGTTAATTCAAAGAAAGGGGCATTGCTGTGAATGGCTTTTGTGATGAAACACTACTTTTCGACAACCATGTTCCTGATGGGATCTCTGTCATAATTCCGGCCTACAACGAGGAAGAGGGTATAGGCTCAAGCCTAGACCTGCTTTTGACCACCTTGCGCACTCTATCTATCCCCTGGGAAGTTATCGTTGTCAACGATGGATCTAGAGATTCAACTCGCTCCATTGTATCAAAATATTCTGAAGTTAAACTTCTAAACCATCCCATCAACATTGGCTACGGGAATTCTCTCAAAACTGGAATCTACAATTCACAGTTTGAATGGATCTGCATTTGCGATGCCGACGCCTCTTACCCATCTGACCAGATACCTTTGCTCATTTCTGAGATGTGCAAAGGATACGACATGGTTACAGGCTACCGCCAAAATGTATCCGACCACGACAGTCAGACAAAAAAAATATTCCGCAAACTTTTCATCAAGTTCATATCTTTTTTAACAGGCGACAACATACCTGACCCCAACAGCGGCCTTCGTATTTTTAAAAAATCCCTCGTTATGGAGTTCATCAACTTCTTGTGTGGAGGATTTTCATTCACGACGAGTCTTACTGTCTTAGCCGCTGAAAAACCGTCATTCATAAAATTCATCCCGATACAATACTTTAACAGAAAAGGAAAAAGCAAAGTTCAACACTTCAGGGACACCTTAAGGACTTTGCAGCTCATCGCACAGGGAGTCACTTACTACAACCCAATCAAATTCTTCGTCTTCTTATCTGCTTTGCTCATTATCTTTATTGCAATACCCGCTATGGCCCTAGCTATGTTTCACATGTTTACGCTTTCAAGCTACTACATGCTCTTCGGCTGTGTTGTCTCCCTTCTCCTTGGCATCGGCGTACTAGGAGATATCGTTCGCATCTCTGCCACAAAGTCATTGGCAAAAAAATGAAGTCCAAAATACTATTAATTTATCCCCCGCTTGGTCTCTCTGGAGTGTTCGTTCGGCACCCCCCTACAAGCTTAATACATGCTGCTAGCTATGTTAATGGAGCAGGATATAATGTTGATATATTTGACGCCCGCATCCATCCCAACAACTGGAAGTACATACTACAACAATATGACATAAAAGACTATTTGTTGTGCGGCATCAGTGTAATGTCCGGCCCCCCTGTGAAACATGCTGCAGAAATCAGTTCCCTCATTAAATCAATAGCTCCTGACTCACATGTCGTACTGGGTGGTCCTGCAGCTTCCTTCACACCCGAAAGTTTACTTCATTTCGATCCTAACGCAGATTTCGTTATCAGTGGATATGGAGCCAAACCCCTACTGGAACTTGCAAACTGTCTATCAGTTAATACTGTCCCTGAAAATATCCCAGGCATTTATTATCGCACAACGCTGTCTACGGTCACAGGTACCCCTCCCGACTGGTCTGCCCATGAACTCTTATCCCACGATGCTATTCCGTACCATCTCATTCCAGACTACTCTCCGTATGGACAACTTGACAACAAGCAAAGAATATTTTCTATATATAGCTCCATCGGTTGCCCTTATCATTGTGCTTTTTGTAGTTCTCCAGCTCTTTACAACAGAATTTCGGGTCGCAAATGGCTTCCCATTCCTGCCGGTGAAGTTGTCGACCATATTGAATATTTAATTCAAAAGTACCAAGCAGAGTATATCTACTTCATTGATGATGACTCATTCGTAGACTTAAAGCACGTTGACAAAATCATTGATCTCATTAACCAAAGGAATATACGCATTCGACTCGGATTCCGCGGTGCTCGCATCAACGAAATCAAAAAAATGTCTCACGATTTCCTCGACAAACTTGCTGCCGCTGGAACTGACATCTTACATATCGGAGCCGAAACTGGCAGCGACCGCCTTTTGAAACTGATTCGGAAAGATTGCACAGTAAACGATATCATTCAATGCAACATCAAGCTCTCAAAACACAAGCAAATATTCTCCTTTTACAATTTTATTTTAGGCATTCCAACTGAATCAATATCTGACTTGAACGCTACATCCAAGTTGATGCTTCGCCTTGTTGACGACAATCCTCAGTGCATTATAAGTACCCCCAATGTATTCCGCCCCCTTCCTGGAACTGAACTTTACAAAATCGCACGAGAAACCTATAACTACTCTACTCCTAACAGCCTAGATGAGCTTGCCAAACTTGAAGTTGAAACAAACTTCAATCTTCCATGGATATCGCGCACCCACCAAAACTACATGCGCATGATGCTACTTTCGAGCTATTTTGTCGACAACAAGATTGAAAAAATGAACACTGGCAGTACCGCCCTTATTTCAATACTGAAAACCCTAAACACTATATACAAGCCCCTGGCAAGACTTCGCCTAAAGTACGGACTCCACCAATTTCTCCTTGAAGACATGTTTTATCGCTTGGCTCAAAAAATATTAACCAAACCATCTTTGTAGTTCACCTCTTTCTTTGAGGCCCAAGATGCATATTTTATTCATTGAACACAGTCTAAGCTTGGAAGGTGAGCCCCTTGGCATTATGCAGCTATCTGCATTAGCTAAAAACCATGGGCACAACACATCCCTCACATTTTTAACCGAAAACTACCTCAATGTTATAAAACAAACTTCACCTGACGTTATCGCCATAAGCATAATGTCTTGCCATTACTCTGCCTTCAAGTCTGCCATACACACCATCAAACGTTCTTTTCCTTCGACACCAATCATAGCTGGCGGCCCTCATCCAACATTTTCTCCAAACTGCATATATGATATAGAAGTTGACGCCATCTGTATTGGCGAGGGCGATTTTTCATTCATTGAATTCCTCAACTCTATTGAGCACCATGACACCTTTGAAAATATATCAAACATCCGCACCCGCACTTCTTCTACTTCATTGCGTCCCCTAATCGCAAATCTTGACGACCTCCCCTTCATTGATCGTGAAATCACGTACGATGCGTACCCTGCAGCTAACGCATTCAGTCTTCGCTCTTTCTACACTACCCGGGGATGCCCTTTTTCATGCACTTACTGCTTCAACCATGCTTACAATAAACTTTACTCCGGACTCGGTAAAATAGTTCGCCGCAGATCTGTAAATAACGTCATTCAAGAAATGAAACTCGTCACCCATAAATACAAAACTTCTTTCATTAAAATTAGCGACGACTCTTTTGTTTTATCTGCTGACAACTGGCTAAGAGATTTTTCTGAAAGATACTCCTCTGAGATATCCATCCCCTTCTACTGTCTTCTACGAGCCGACATTGTCACTGAAGAAATTGTGTACCTTCTAAAAAAGGCCGGATGCGCATCATTATGCATGTCAATCGAAACCAGCAACGACCAACTTCGCAAAAACACTTTAAAACGCAACACTACGTCTGACACCATCCTCAAAGCTTTCGACCTTGTAAATTCTTACGGTATCAAAATCTACACAAACAGCATGCTTGGATTGCCTGGCGCCACTTTCGCTGATGACCTCAACACCCTTGACTTCACTATCAAATGCAAACCGGCATACGGACACTTCACTATTCTCACACCTTACCTTGGAACTGACATATACGAACAATGCAAAAAACTAGACATCTTGGACCCAGCTTCTTCACTTTCTGATTCCGCACCATCTACAAATGACCTTTCTGTTTTGACTTCGTTCACTGATGCCGAAAAAAATATGCAGCGCAATATCCACTTCTTAGGACCTACCATTGTCATGTTCCCCTTTCTTAAACCTTTTTTCATACGGCACCTAATAAATTTACCTTCAAACTTCATATACTTTCTCATTTATTTTGCTACGAAATCGTATTCATTTAATAAGCACATCATCAAACTCAAACACACACCTCGTAATTTTTTAATTCTTTTTACAGCTTTCTTTAAAGCTCTTCTGCGAAGCACCAAGCTTTAGCAAAATGCTACTTTCTATTATTCCCGCTCTACTCCTTCTCATCGAGCACTAAACACCCAACCGTCATCTTCTTACATAAGTAAGGATATTATGGACATAATCCCTGTCGCCAACGTGGTCACCACCGAGGAAGACGCCCGCGCCGTCTACGAGGTTGTCAAATCCGGCTGGATCAGCAAGGGCAAGAAAGTGGACGCCTTCGAGGCCGACTTCGCCCGCGTGGTGGGCGCGCGCCACGCCATCGCCGTGTCCAACGGCACCGCCGCCCTGCACGTTATCCTGGCCGCCCTGGGCATCGGGCCCGGCGACGAGGTGGTGCTGCCCTCGCTCACCTTCATCTCCACCGCCAACGCCGTGCTCTACCTGGGCGCAACCCCTGTGCTCGTGGAGTGCGCCCCCGACACCTACAACGTCACCCCGGAGATTCTCGAAGCTGCCGTGACGCCGCGCACCAAGGCCCTGGTCCCCGTGGACATGAATGGCATGCCCGTGGACTACAACGCCGTGCTCGCCCTGGGCGAGCGCCTGGGCATCCCCGTGGTCTCGGACTCGGCTGAGAGCCTGGGGGCCTCCTACAAGGGACGGCGCATCGGCGGCGTGTCGCCCATCGGGTTCTTCAGCTTCTTCCCCAACAAGACCGTCACCACCGGAGAGGGCGGCATGATCACCTGCTCCGACGACGCCTTCGCCGAGCGTTGCCGGGTGCTGCTCAACCAGGGCCAGGAGGGCCGCTACAACCACGTGGCCCTGGGCTTCAACTACCGCATGACCGACATCGCCGCCGCCCTGGGCATCGTGCAGCTCTCGCGCCTGGACTCCATCGTGGCTGAGAAGAACAACATCGTGGCCGCCTACCGCGAATTCCTGGCCGACGCCCCCGGCGTGAGCCTTCCCGTGGAGCCCGCCTACGTCACCCAGCACTCCTGGTACATGTTCGCCGTGCAGGTGGACGAGGCCATCCGCGATGCCGTGGTGGCCCACCTTAAGGACAAGGGCGTGGACACCCGCCTTTCCTTCCCGCCCATCCACAACCAGCCCTACTACCGCGAGCGCTTTGGCTCCAAGGCCGAGGACCTGCCCGTCACTTGGCGCACCTGGCGCAGGCTCATCAACCTGCCCATCTGGCCGGGCCTGACGCGCGAGCAGATCGCCTACGTGGCCGCAACGCTCAAGGAGGCCGTGGCCGCCTGCTCCTGAGCGGCCAGATAACCATGCACGCCCCCTTCCTCTACGACTTCTACGCTCTCAAGGGCGCGGACATCCCGGCGTGGCACGCCTCCTTCTCTTGGCCCGTGGCCCGGGAGACCACCACGAAGCTCATGATCGACTTCGTGGCCGCCTACACCGCCCTCGTGGACGAACTGAGCCACACCCCCGAGGGCGACGTGGCCCTGGCGGGCATTCTGGTGCCAGGGCTCTTCGTGCAGGCCGTGAACCACTACCTGGCCGTGGAGACCCTGCGCCGCCAGGGCCGGACCATCGTGCACAGCGACCGCCTCGTCCTGGTGCCCCAGTTCCTGCGGCCCCACGAGCCCATGCGTTTCGCCCCCGCCCGCCTGCCCGAGGCCCCCGCCGGGGGCATGGCCAAGCGCCGCCTGAAACACTGGGTCTATTCGCTGCACTACAACCGTCAGCGGCTCGCCAAGGCCCTGGACCACTTCGACCTCTCGCGCTCCGTCGTGGCCTTCGATTCCGGCGCGGTGCTGGAACGCCCCTTCACGCGCAGCCTGCCCGGCTGGGCCAGGGTGTTTTCGCCCTCGGAATGGCACGGCGCACGCGGTCAGGCCGCTCCGGGCACGCTCGCGGCCCTGCGCGGAGTGGCTGCCGACTACACCCGTTTCGCAGCCGCATATTCCCGCGACGAACTGGGCGTGGAGCTGCCGCCCACGCTCACCCTGGCGTTGGAAACCTACGCGCGCGAAACCCTGGAAGATCTGGCCTCGGGCTATCAAGGGCTCCTGGATATCTTCGCCAGGATCAAGCCCGCCCACCTGCTCACCCCCACAGCGGGCAACCCCTTCACCCGCACGGCCAGCCTCGCCGCGCGTCGACGCGGGGCGCGCGTCACGGGCTTTCCGCACGGCTACTACATCAGCCACTATTCGAGCCCGCGCCCGGCTTTCCACGAACTGGCCACCGTGGACGAGTTCGTGGCCTACACGCCGGGCAGCGTCCCCCTCCTGGAGCGCAACCTGGCCCTGAATCCCACGCCCCGGGGCAACCCGGTCCGCTTCGTCAACGAGAACTACCCCCATCTGCGCGAAACCTTCGACACCTGGCGCGACAGGCCAATTCCGGAGCGCATCCGCACCGTGATGGTCTTCGAACTGAGCCTGCTCCCCGAATGGGCCGGCTACCACTGCGCCGACGTGATGACCAACTACCATTTCTACTATTCGCTCTGCAGCCAGCTCACCCGGGCGGGCTACCGGGTGGTCTTCAAGAAGCGCCCCAAGGGCCCCATGTGGGACGGCGTGAACATTTTCAAGGACATCCCCGGCCTGAAAGTGGAGACAAGGCCCCTGGAGACTCCGGGAGTGATCGACCAGGTGGACGCCGTGGTCATCCAGTACGCCATGTCCTCCACGTTGCACTGGTCCATGTGCACCAACAAAACCGTGGTTTACGTGGATTCCGGCTGGGAGCCCTGGTTCCCCGACGTGCGCGCGGACATGGAACGCCGCTGCCGCGTGCTGCCCTGCGCCTACGACGCCGCCAACAGGCCCTGCTACCACGAGCAGGACGCACTGGACGTGCTCCAGCGGGCTCCCGAGCAGCCCGACCCCCTCTACGTGGAAAAGTACCTCTCCCCCGCATGAACCCGGCGCTCTCTTGACGCGCCACGGCGAGCGCGTATTGTCGCCCGGACCAACAGCCCCGGAAAGACCATGCCACGCACCGACCTTGCGCTGATCGTCCCCTACCAGGAGATTTCCGCCTTCGGCCCTCGGGTCATCGACGCTGCCCTGCGCGCCAAGGGTTTCGACTCGCGCCTGATCTTCTTCAAGTCGCGCAGCCAGGAGGAATGCTGGCCCAGCGACGCAGAGATCGCGCTGCTCACGGACCTTGTGCGCGAGCTCGAACCGCGCCTGGTGGGCTTCTCGCTCATGTCCCCCTTCTTCGCCCTGGGCAAGGCCCTGGCCCAGGCTGTACGCCAGGCCTGGGACGCCCCCGTGGCCTTCGGCGGCGTGCACCCCACCATCAGCCCCGAGGAATGCATCGAGGCGGCCGACATCTGCTGCGTGGGCGAAGGGGAGATACCCCTGGAGCGCATCCTCGCCTCCCTGCGGGAGACCGGGCGCGTCCCCGGCGACGTGCCCAACTGCTGGGTGCGCCTGGAGGACGGCGTCGTCGTCAAAAACCCCGTCACCTGCCTGCGCGAGAACTTGGACGAGCTGCCCTTCGACCCCCTCACCGACGAGGGCCGCTATTTCATCGAAAACGGCCGCCTGGAACGCAAAGACCCCTACCTGGACTATATCCGCTCCCGGGGGAAGTATTCCTTCAAGGCCTTCAGGGGCTGCCCCTTCTTCTGCACCTACTGCGGCAACAAGGCCCTCATGGACGCCCAGTCCGGGGCAGGCAGGTTCCACCGCCACCGCGGCGTGGAGAACGTCGTCGCCGAACTGGAGGACGTGCTGCGCCGCTTCCCCATGGTGCGCACCATCCACAGCTACGACGAGGTGTTCATCCACCGGCCGGAATACGTCCGCGACTTCGCCAGGGAATACAAGCGCCGCATCGGCCTTCCCTTCACCTGCGACGCGCACCTGAACCTGCTCTCCGACGAGACCGTGGGCCTCATGGCCCAGGCCGGGCTCGTGCAGGCCACCGTGGGCATCGAGGCCTTCTCCGACGACGTGCGCCAGAACCTCTACAAACGCAAAGGCATGGGCACGGAACACATCGTGGAAAAGGCCCGCATCCTCCACCGGCACGGCGTGCTGGCCCACTACGACTTCATTTGGGACAACCCCCTGGAATCGGCCGAGGACATCCGCCGCTGCTTCTTCGAGCTGGTGCTCCGGCTGCCGCGTCCCCTGGCCTTCAACAACTACTCCCTCACCTTCCTGCCCGGTAGCGAGCTCACGGAACACTTCCTGGCCCGGGGGCTCATCCGCCCCGAACACGTGGCCGGGCGATCGGACAAGGGCCTGGTGCAGTGGAAGCTCACCATGTCCTACCCCAGGCCCCCGGAAGTCACCTTCTGGTTCGTGATGTTCTCGCTCTACGCCTTCAGCTTCCGCGCCCTGGGCCGCGAAATGGTGCTGCCGAAGCTCCTGGTGTCCCTGACGGCTCGAACGGGGAGCCTTTTCCTGGCCAGGAACGTCCTGCGCGCGGCCACGCTGGTCAAGCTGGCCTGCGAGGGCGGCCTCGTCGCCGAACTGCGGCGCAAGCTCCTGCCCCGGAGGGCCGCGGCGTGACGCCGCGCCCCGTCCGCGCGGCCCCGGGCCGCTCCGGAGCCTGACCATGTGCGGCATCCTGGGCCTTGTGCGCCGGGGCGTCCACGCCCCCTCCCTCTCCCTCATGCCGCCCATGGCCGGGCTCATGCGCCACCGCGGCCCCGACGGCGACGGCTACGCGGCCTTCGATCCCGACTCCGGCGAGGTTCAGGTGCTGGCCGGGCCGGACACACCCCGGTCGGTGCTCGAAAGCTCCCTGCCTTACGCCCCCAAGCAGCAGGCGGGCGCGCTGCCCGAGCGCTTCCGTGTGGGCCTGGGACACCGCCGCCTGGCCATCATCGACCTCTCCGCCGCCGGCCATCAGCCCCTGTGCGACCCCACCGGCCGCTACTGGATCGCCTTCAACGGCGAAATCTACAACTTCCGCGACGTGCGCCGCGAGATCGAGGCCCAGGGACACCGCTTCCAGGGCGCGTCCGACACCGAGGTGGCCCTGGCCGCCTACGCCCTCTGGGGCGACGCCTGCCAGGAACGCTTCAACGGCATGTGGACCATGCTCGTCTGGGACCGGCGCGAACGCACCCTCTGGATTTCCCGCGACCGCTTCGGCGTGAAGCCGCTCTTCTACGTGGACCGGCCCGACTGCTTCGCCGTGGCCTCCGAGATCAAGTGCCTCCTGCCCCTGGGACCCCTGGAGCCCGATCGCCGCGAGGCCCTGGCCTACCTGGCCGACGGCCCCAGCGAAGCCCACACCGAGACCATGTTCCAGGGCGTGCGCCGCTTCCCCCCAGGCGCCTGCGCCCTGCTGCGCCCAGACGATCCACCCGGGTCCCTGACCCCCAGGCGCTGGTTCCATATGCCGCCGCCCTGCCTTGAGCACTCCTTCTCCGCCTCCCGCCTGGACTCCCTTGCCGAGGAATACCGGGAGCTGCTCAAGGACGCCGTGCGCCTGCGCCTCTTCGCCGACGTGAAGGTCTCCTGCGCCCTCTCGGGCGGCCTGGACAGCTCCTCCATCGCGCTCCTGGCCTCCGAGGTGCGCCGCGAGCAGGGCGACTCTCACCTTTTGGCCACGGTCTCCAACGTCTACACCGATCCCCGCGACGCCGCCGTGGACGAGTCGCGCTGGGTGGACTTCATGGCCCGCCTGCTCCCCGTGGAGAGCCTGCGCGTGGAGCCCGGCCCCGAAGACCTGCTCGCCAACAACGACCTGGGCCTCTGGCACTACGAGAACGTCCACGAGGACATGCCCCAGGCCTTCCTGGCCACCTTCGGCCTGTGCCGCGCCTCGGGCATCACCGTGAATCTCGACGGACAGGGCGCGGACGAAAACCTCGCGGGCTACCTGCGCTACGTCCGGGACTTCCTGGCCCGCCCCGCCGCGCGCGGCATCGATTACTGGCGCACCTTCCTGAAGGCCCCCCTGCCTTTCCGGGAGAAGCTCTTCGCCGTCCTGCGCCTCAAGACCCGCCCAGGCGGATCGCCCCTGGAACATCTCGCCGCCGCCCGGCTCGATCCGGACTACCGCGCCGCGCGCCGCGTCTCCACCGCCTTCGCCGACCAGCCCCTCAACGTCACCCTGCACGGCAACCTGGGCGGGTCGCTCCCGAAACTGTTGCGCAACGTGGACTGCCACTCCATGTTCCACGGCATCGAGTCGCGCCAGCCCTTCATGGACTACCGGCTCATCCTCTTCCTCAACGCCCTGCCCGCCGCCTACAAGATCCACGGCGGCTGGACCAAATTCCTGGCCCGCAAGGCCTTCCAGGGGCGGCTGCCCGACGAGGTAGTCTGGCGCAGGGACAAGATGGGCTGGCCCCAGCCCCTCAAACGCTGGATGGCTCCCCTCCAGGCCGGGCCCATGCGCCTCCCCGTGCTGCAAAGCCCCTACCTGAAGGACCTCCTGGGCGACGCCCTGGACAACGCCCTGCTGGACGCCCTCATGCCCAGCTACCGGCTCTCCGCCAGGCTCTACAACCTGGCCCGGCACCACGCCCTCTTCCACGAGCTGGCCCCAGCGGCCCTGGCCCAAGGCCGGGACCCCAGGGCCGCCATCGCCTCCGGAGACGCACCATGACCGCCCCCCAGACCGTCCGCGTGGACCTGCCCTCCTTTCTCGTCGAAACCGGCATGCCCGGTCCGGCCCCCTGCGAACCCTGGGCGTTTCTGGCCGGGAACCCCGTGTTCCTGCGCCACGCCCGCTTCCGGCCCGCGCCCTTCCTGGCCGAACGGGACGGCGTGAAGCTCTGCATCCTGGGCTCCCCCGCGCTGGGCGACGTCATCGACGTGCAAGGCGTGGCCCAGCGCCTGCCCCAGGGCCTGGACGACCCGGCCTTCCTGCGCTCCCTGGACGGCGAATTCCTCCTCCTGGCCGTGGACGAGAAGCGCGGCACGCTCACCGCCGTTTCCAACCGCTTCTGCTCGCCGCCGCTCTTCTACCACCAGGAAGGCAGCCGCTTCGCCGCCTCCTTCGCCTTCGACGACCTTTGGCGACGCCTGGGCTCGCTTGGGCTGGCCCGCGTGCGCCAGGACACCCTGCACCACCTGCTGGCCTACAAGCGCGTGTTCGGGGAGGGGACCCACGAGGCCTCGACACGCATCATCCCCCCGGCCGCCGTGCTGCGCTTCGACGGCCGACGCGTCAGCGTGGAGCGCTACTACCGCCCGGACTACACCCGCAAGACCCAGGCCCCCCTGCACCACTGCGCAGGCCAGCTGGCGGAGCTCATCAAGGCCGCCATCCGTCGCAAGACCAGCGACGGCGCGCGCCCCGCCCTCTTCCTCTCCGGCGGCATGGACACCCGCACTATCCTGGCCGCCTTCGCGGACATGGGCCGCCCGCCCGCCTGCTTCACCATCAACCAGTTCCCCAACCGCGAGGTCCAGGTGGCCCGCAAGCTCGCCGAAACCGTCGGCGCGCCCCACACCTTCCTGCCCTTCTTCCCGGACCACTACCGCTCGGTGTTCGACAAGGCCCTGCGCCTCACGGGGGCGCTCCAGCACCCCATGTGCATGTTCCTGGGCTTCGCGGACCAGGTTTCGTCCCACGCCGACGTGGCCTTCCACGGCCACGGCTTCGACTACTTCTTCCAGGGCATGTACCTGCCCGCCGTCTTCCCCCTGAAGCCCCGGGGCCACACCCTCTACTACCGCTACCTGCGCCGCCTCCAGGGCGACGTGACCGATTTCTTCATCCGCAACATCTCCTACCGCATCGGCGAGCTCGACAGCTCGGGCATCGTGCGCGCGCGCCACGCCCCGGAGCTTGCCGACGCCCTGCGCGCCGAAGTCTCCCGCACCGCAGCCGAGGCGGCCGAAATCTGCTCCTCGCCCTACGACGTACTGGAATACCTCACCTTCTACAATCTGGCCCGGCACTACACCTTCGCCGACCACTGGGGCCTGAACACCCTGCTGCCCCAGCGCGCCGTCTCCTTCGACAACGCGCTCTTCGACTTCCAGCAGACCATGCCCCCCAAACACCGCTTCGACGGACGCCTCATGCGCGCCTGCCTCACCGGCATCAACCCCAAATTGGCGCGCATCATCAGCGCCAACCACACCTTCCCGGCCAACGCCTGCTGCCTGCGCCTCACCGGCTACCAGCTGCGCGACTACGTGCTGCGCAAACTCAGGCTCAAAAAGACCTGGGAAGACGAAGAGGCGCAACGCATGGGCCTGCCACAGAGCCGCGCCCTGGCCCAGGACCTGCGTCCCTGGGTGGAGGACGTGGCCCGCTCGGAACGCCTCGCCTCCGTGGAATTTTTGGACATGGACCGCGTGCGCTCCTACGTGCGCAACTTCCTGGCCGACCCCAAGGGCCCCGGGCAGCTCATGATGTCGCTGATCTCCATCGACAGGCTGCTGGCAAGGCTGGATGAGCCCCAGGAGCAGGACGCCTAGCGGCCGCTCCGAGAGCTCGCCGTGCAGGCGCGGCCCCTTGCATTCGCGTTTCGCTTCGATACGGCGCTGGATGCGCCCGGGGGGACGAGCAAGCGTGGGGAAGGGATGAAGCTCCGGCCGCCAGAGGGCTGCACCTCTCTGGAATCTCCAGCCGCTTCAATGGGTTGCGCTGGCCACAGCGGGTGCGCCGGGGTTTGCCTCACGCGGCCGCGAAGTCGGCAACGCGCACGCGGTTGCGTCCGGCGGCCTTGGCCGCGTAGAGGGCCTCGTCGCAGCGCCGGAAGAAGTCGTCGCTGGTCAGTTCCTCTCCGGCGCGCCATTGGGCGGCGCCGACGCTCACGGTCAATTCCACGGTTTGCCCCTGGTACACGACCGGGGAACAGGCCACGGCGGCGCGGACCCTTTCCGCGATGAGCGCGGCCTTGTCCCGATCGGTGTGAGGGAGCAGGACGCTGAACTCCTCGCCGCCCATCCGGCCCATCAGGTCGGTGGCGCGCAGACAGTTTCCGGCGACGCAGACGATGTGGCGCAGGGCGTTGTCGCCGCACAGATGGCCGTGCCGGTCGTTGACGCGCTTGAAGTGGTCGATGTCCATGCTCAGCATGCTCAGGGCCGTCCCGTACCTGCCGCTGCGCCGCTTCTCGGCCTCGAAGGCCTCCAGGAAGGTCCGGCGGTTGGCGCAGCCGGTCAGCGCGTCGGTGCGCGCCTGGTACGCAAGAATTTCGTTGAGCGCCGTCAGCTCCCCGCGGTGGCGCATGATGGCGCGCACGTACCCAAAGCCGCCGACCACCAGGGCCAGGGCCAGCATCCCCGTGATCGACGCCAGAACGCCCAGGCGGACCCTATCCTCCCGGATGCCCTCGATGTCCGACAGCCGCTTGAGCACATGCACGGTGACGAGTCCGTCCGGGCTGGTGCGCGAAGCCCAGTAGAAGGGGCAGGCGTCGTCTCCCAGGGTCACCAGGCCCATGCCTTCGCTCCCCGGCGCGGGCTGGATGGGCAGGGTCTCGAACGCGGTGCGCTGGTACATGTTCTGGCGGGCATCCTCCGGCAGCCCGTTGACGTCCGCTCCGGGCAGGGCCTTCAGCCGCAGGCCGGGCTGCAGGGCCTTGATGACCACGCCGTGCGTGTCGGTCACGAACGTGTCGGGGTCCAGGTCTAGGTTGGAGAGCTGCTGGATGTCGGTTCTGGCCACCACGGCCCCCAGGAAGCGTCCGTCGGCGGAGTTCACCGGAGAGGAGAAGAAGAGCGAGGGCTGGTCCTGCATGCGGCTGAGCGCGAACTGGCTGCCGTTGTGCCCCTTGGCGGCGGCCTGGAAGTACTGCCTGCTGGCGTAATTCATGCCGATGAACGTCGGATGGCCCGGCGCGATGCCCGCCGCCACGCAATCGCCGGAGGCGTTGAGCACGAAGAGCGTCTCCAGGTTGGTTTCCCGGCGGATGGCCTCCAGGCGACGCGAGAGCCCCGCGAGGTCCGCGCGGGCGCTCCAGAGCGCCCCCTTTTCCGCGGCCGACGCGCCGGGGGGACAGGCCCCCGGTCCGCAGGTCTCCAGCAACGCGCCCATGGAGGGCTCGCCCGCCATCACGAAGGGCACGCTCCGGACCTGCGCCAGGCGCTGCACGATGTTGGCGCAGACGACCTCGGCCTCGGTGTCGATCCGCAACCGCTCGCGAGCGACCAGTTGCTCAAGGCGCTCCCCGGCGAGGGTCCCCACCACTGTCCACGCCGCGAGGCACCACAGGGCGCAAAGCCCCGCGCAAACGAGGACCGTGCGGTTCGTCATGGTCCCGGACAGCAGGCTGCTCCACTTTGCTTTCACTCATCCCCCGGTCTGCCGGACGCCGCCTCGTCGCGCGGCGCGTGAACGTCCCGGCGGTCGTCGCGGCTTGCGCCCCCGCTCACAGCCCCTGGGCTTCGCACATCTGGGCGAAGCGTCCGCCGGGGATGTCGCGCAGTTGCTCGAAGCTCCCTTCCTCCACCACGCGTCCGGCGTCCAGCACGTAGATGCGGTCGCAGGAGCGCACGCTGGAGAGGCGGTGGGCGATGATCACCGTGGTCATGGTCCCGGCCATCTCGCGGATGCTGGCCTGTACCACGGCTTCGGCCTCGGAATCCAGGGCGGAGGTGGCCTCGTCGAAGATCATGATGGAGGGGTTCTTGAAGATCTCCCGGGCGATGGAGAGGCGCTGGCGCTGGCCGCCGGAGAGGCGGATGCCCCGGTCGCCCAGAAAGGTGTCGAAGCCGTGCTCGGCCTGTTCGATGAAGTCGAGGCAGTGGGCCTTGCGAGCGGCCTCGCGCACGCGCTCCATGCAGGAGGAGTCGCCCGGCTCGCAGGCCCAGAAGGCGATGTTGTCGGCGATGGTGTCGTTGAAGGCCACGGGGTCCTGGGTGACGTAGCCGAAGAGTCGGCGCAGACTCACGGGGTCGATGTCGCGGTAGTCCGCGCCGTCGAGAGTGACGCTCCCCTTGTCGGGTGCGAGCAGGCCGGTGAGCAGGTCGAAGAGGGTGGTTTTGCCCGCGCCGGAGGGGCCCACGATGCCGATGCTGGCGTTGCGCGGGATGGAGAGGGTCACGTCCTGGAGCACGGGCTTGTCGCCGTAGGCGAAGCTGACGCCGCGAAGGGCGATCTCGCGCTCCAGGGCGTGGGCCTGGGCCGCTCCGCCGACTTCGCGGTTGGCGTCCAGGGCCCGGGCCGACTCGTCGACCACCGTGATGCCGCCGATGTAGGCGCTGAAGCGCTGCCAGACGTTCTGCGACTCGAAGATGCGCATGAAGGCCCGGTGGAAGAACACCAGCACCACGAGCACTTCGCCCATGGCCTTGCCCTGGTAGCCCACGTAGTACCAGAGAAGCCCGGCCAGGCAGAGCACGGCCAGCGGCTCCACGGCCGAGGCAGTGAACTCCGGCAGCACGGCGCTGCGCAGGCTGTGGCGGCGGTTCTCCTCGATGCGCGCGTGCAGGTGGCGCAGCAGGGCGGGGAAGCTTCCGGTGGCCTTGAGGTATTTGAACTGGCTGATGAACTGGATGAGCAGGCTCTGCACCTCGGAGTTGGTGCGCGACACGTCGCGCGAGACCTTCTCCAGCAACCGGGTGACCCGCTTGAGGAACAGGGCCGCCACCAGGCAGGCGGCCACCACGCCCAGGGTGAGGGGCGCGTTGATGGTCATGGAAAGACCCACGTAGATGCTGATGTAGACCAGGTTGATGATCAGGTTGACGTAGTTGTTGAGCCCTGAAAGGGCCCTGCCGATCTCCGTGGTGATGATGTTGTTCAGGTGGCCCTGGTTGGTGGAGGCGTAGAAGCGGTAGCTCATGAACGCGTAGCGGTCGAGAAAACGGAGGCGCAGGTCTCGTTCCAGGTTGGTCTGGAGTCGCGCCTTGAACACGGCCTGGGCCAGCACGAAGCCGCCTTTGAGCAGGAACGTGCCCACCAGCAGGATCAGGAGCGGGGCCAGGCTCAGCTCGATGCCGAGGCAGGCGAAGGCCGCGCGCACGAAGCGCGTGGGCGTGTTGTCGGCGGCCGCGCCGCCTTCCACGCCCAGCAGCGGGATGAAGAGCGTGAAGCCCAGGCCTTCGGTGAGCCCGCCCGCCAGGATGAGGGCGAACAGGACGATCAGGCGGTTGCCCACATGGCGGCGGAACACGCCGTAGTAGTGCGTCAGCGTGGAGAGTATGGGGATGTTTTTCATGGCTGGATGGCCGCGCGCGGCGGCCCGTCACTGATAGCGCAATCGCTCCATCCTGGCAAAGCCCGCGCCGGGGGGGAGCGCAACGGTCGGCGCGGGGACCAAGGGCGGCCCGGGGAGGACGGCGGGCGGCCGGGTCGAGGCGGCCGGGTCGTCAAAGGCCGGTCTTCGGCGCACGGACGGCGGGCGCGGGCCCGGCGGCCGCTTCACGGAGACGGCGGCGTTCAGGCCTCCTGCGGGTCGCAGGCGTCCACGCGGTTCTTGCCCTGCCCCTTGGCCGTGTAGAGGGCGCGGTCGGCGCGGGCCAACAGTCCTGCGAAGGGTTCGCCGTCCAGTTCGGCCACGCCGAAGCTCGCGGTGACGCGCAGGCCGGGCAGTTCCGGCAGTCTCAGTTCGCCCAGGGCCTGCTGGAGCCTGCAGGCGGCTTCGCGGGCCTCGGCGAGCCCCGTCTGGGGCATGAGCAGGGCGAACTCCTCGCCGCCCCAGCGGCAGAGCGTGTCCACGTCGCGCACGCTCTCCCGGCAGATGCGGGCCACGGCGGCCAGCACGGCGTCGCCAGCCTGATGGCCGTGGGTGTCGTTGACGGCCTTGAAGTCGTCCAGGTCGAAGAGCACCAGGGAGAGGCGCTGCCCGTAGCGTCGGGTGAGGCGTTCGTCGTGGCGGGCGATGTCGTCGAAGGCGCGGCGGTTGTTCAGGCCCGTGAGGGGGTCGGTTTCGGCCTGGCGTCGCAGGCTGGCCTGGGCCTCGAGCAGTTCCTCCTCCACGCGGCTCTGGGTGAGGGTGACGAAGCCGTAGACCGAAAAGACCATGGACACCAGACCCACGGACAGCACCAGGGTGAGCCAGGCGTCCTGGCTAAGCATGTCGCTGATGCCCGGGGCCCCCGCCGTGGCCACGGCCCGGCCCAGCAGGCAGAGCACCACCAGGAAATAGCAGGCGCTCATGGACGCCTGGATGGAATAGCGCCGCCCGACAGGGTGGAGCAGTGGCGCTGCCGCCGTGTCCAGGAGCAGGAGCGCCAGGCCCAGCGAAAGATTGACGATGCGCGCCTGGAGGCTGTTGTTGGCGAAGAGAAACCACATGGCCACGCCCAGGATCACGGCGGAGAGGGCCAGATGGACCTTCAGGCGCACGCCGCGCCTGTCGTAGCCGTAGAAGAGCGTATGGCCCAGCGAGAGCAGGACCATCACCGCCAGATAGGCCGCGTTGCCCACGATCACCGAGGCGACCTCGCCGATCGCGCCCCGCAGGAAGACGGCCGCGCTCCCGACAACCCACATGGCCTGGCTGACGATCCACGGGAGGAAGCCGGGGTAGGTCTTGCGTGTCAGGTAGGTCTGCATCAGCACCAAGGCCAGGGCCACGTGCAGGATGATGCCGATGACGGCGACCGTTTTAGCGTCCAGATGCAGCACCGAAGGCTCCTGAAGTTCAGCTGGGGCTGACTATGGCCGACACCGCGCCGGAAGGCAACCGCCGTGCGGCGCGCCCGGTCGCGGGCCTCGACCTGGCCCGGTATTTCTGGCAAAGTCCGCCCCCTCATCCGACGGTTCAGGATTTCCCATGTCCGATTCGCAACGCCGCATGTACATTTTTCTCCTCGTGGCCACCATCGCCTCCCAGGTGGGGATGCAGGGCTGGGCCACCATCCTCAACAACTTCTGCGTGGACGCCGCCTCGCTGGACGCCTTCCAGGTGGGCCTCGTGCAATCGGTGCGCGAGGTGCCGGGCTTCCTCTCGCTCCTGGTGATCTACATCCTGCTGGTGCTCTCGGAGCACCGGGCGGCGGCGCTCTCGGTGCTGCTCCTGGGACTGGGCGTGTCCATGACGGGCCTTTTCCCCAGCTTCTGGGGGGTGGTGTTCACCACGCTGCTCATGAGCACGGGGTTCCACTATTACGAGACGCTCAACCAGTCGCTCTCGTTGCAGTATTTCAGCCTGGAGATGGCCCCGGTGGTGCTGGGGCGGCTGCGCTCGGTGGCGGCAGTGGCCAACATCGGCGTGGGCGGGCTGATCTTCTTCCTCTCGGGGCATCTCTCCTACGCCCAGCTTTTCGCGCTCATCGGCGGCAGCGTGGCCCTCATGGGCCTGTGGGCCGTGTTCCAGGACCCCTCGGACAAGTCCCTGCCCGCCCAGCACAAGAAGATGATCCTGCGCGCGCGCTACTGGCTCTACTACGCGCTCACGTTCCTTTCGGGCTCGCGCAGGCAGATCTTCATGGTCTTCGCCACGTTCCTGCTGGTGAAGAAGTTCGAATACTCCCTGGCGGCCATGAGCGCCCTCTTCGTGGTGAACAACATCGTGGCCTGGGTGGCCAACCCCATCATCGGGCGCATGATCAACCGCCACGGCGAGCGCGCCCTCATGAGCATCGAATACGTGAGCGCCGTGCTCGTGTTCCTGACCTACGCCTACACCGACTCCCACATCCTGGCCGGGATCATGTTCATCCTGGACTACCTTTGCTTCAACTTCGCCGTGTGCATCCGCACCTATCTGCAGAAGATCGCCGACAAGCCCGACATCGCGCCCAGCTCGGCCGTGGGCTTCACCATCAACCACATCGCGGCGGTGTTCATCCCGGCCCTGGGCGGCTGGCTCTGGCTGGTGGACTACCGCATCCCCTTCCTGATCGGCGCGGCCCTGGCCGTGGTCTCCCTGGTGCTGGCCCAGTTCGTGCGCACGCCCGCCAGGGCTTGACCATGCCGCCCGCTGTGTCTATACACGTGGTATAGACACGGAGGACGCCATGCAGACGGCCAAGATCTTCAAGAACGGCGGCAGCCAGGCCGTGCGCCTGCCCCGGGAGTTCGCCTTCGAGGGCGACGAGGTGTTCATCGAGAAGGTGGGCGACAAGGTGGTGCTCTCGCCCAAAGAGCGCTCCTGGGACGGCTTCTGGGCCGCCTGCGGCAAATTCAAGGGCGCGATCGCCGTGGACCGCGACTATCCCCCCATGGAAGAGCGCGAACCACTGTGACGCCCCGCTTCATGCTGGACACCAACATCTGCGTCTACGTGCTCAACCGCCAGCCCCCCGAGGTGCGAAGACGCTTCGCCGCCCATCCCTTCGGGCAGGCCTGCATCTCGGCCATCACGCTCGCGGAGCTGGAATCCGGCGTGGCCGCCAGCCGCTACCGGCAGGAAAACACCCTGGCCCTTCAGGCGCTCCTGGACGAACTGGTCATGCTGCCCTTCGACGCGACGGCCGCCCGCCACTTCGGTGACATCCGCACGGAGTTGAAACGTTCCGGGACGCCCATCGGCCCCATGGACATGCTCATCGCGGCCCATGCGCGCAGCCTCGGATTGACCCTCGTCACCAACAACGTGCGCGAGTTCGCACGCGTGCCCGGCCTGGCCGTCGAAAACTGGCTGGACGGCCTCCCGCACGCCTGATACCCGTTGCCCCCACAAGATTCCACGCAGGGCCGCCGCAGGCCCCGGAGGCATATCCCATGACGCACCGCGACGGCGCGATCCTCGTTACCGGCGGGGCCGGATTCGTCGGCTCCAACCTGGCCATGGCCTTCAAGAACCGCTATCCTGGCCGCGAGGTCCTCGTGCTGGACAACCTCAAGCGCCGGGGCTCCGAATACAACCTGCCCCGCCTGGCCGACGCGGGCATCCGCTTCGTGCACGGCGACATCCGCAACCCCGAGGACCTGCGCTTCGAGACCCCCATCGGCCTGCTGCTGGAGTGCTCGGCCGAGCCCTCCGTGCTGGCCGGGTTCGGCGGCAGCCCCGAATACCTGGTGAACACCAACCTCACGGGCACCATCAACTGCCTGGAGATGTGCCGCCTGCACAAGGCCGACGTGGTGTTCCTCTCCACCAGCCGCGTCTACGCCTACGACCCGCTCAACGCCGTGCCCGTCAACGAGGGGGCCACCCGGCTGGTCTGGGCCGCCCAAACCGGCCCCGAGGGCTGGAGCCCGGCGGGCGTCTCCGAGCGCTTCCCCATCTACGGGGCCAAGACCATGTACGGGGCCACCAAGCTCTGCTCCGAGTTCGTGCTGGAGGAATACCGCTCCATGTACGGCCTGCGCGGCGTGGTGAACCGCTGCGGCGTCATCGCCGGGCCGTGGCAGTTCGGCAAGGTGGACCAGGGCGTGTTCTCCCTGTGGATGCAGGCCCATTACTTCAAACGCCCGCTCAAATACATCGGCTTCGGCGGCCAGGGCAAACAGGTGCGCGACCTCTTCCACCCCGCCGACCTCTTCGACCTCATCGAACTGCAACTGGCCGACTGGAACAAGGCCGACGGCGGCGTCTTCAACGTGGGCGGCGGCCTGGACGTGAGCCTCTCCCTCCTGGAGACCACGCTCCTCTGCCAGGAGATCACCGGCAACAAGGTGGACATCGCCGCCGACCCGGTGAACCGCCCGGCCGACATGGCCATCTACGTCACCGACACCGCCAAGGTGCGCGAGACCTTCGGCTGGGGGCCCAAAAAGAGCGCCCGCGACGTGCTGGAAGACCTCCACGCCTGGGTGAAGGACAACGAGAAGGCCCTGGAAGTGCTGGCGAAATTCTAGAATGATCCGTCCGTCCGGGGGAGCGCGCTCCCCCGGACGCCACCCGTCACGAACGCGTCAGCGCCGCCACGCCCGGCAGCTTCCGCAAGGCCCACGCCGCCAGGAAGCTCGCGGGCACGCCCAGGGCGCTCACCAGCAGGAACTTGGGCAGCGCCGCCCAGTGCACCCCGCGCACGGCCAGCGACACCAGCACCAGCACCGGCGTGTGGAACATGTACACCGCGAAGGCGTTGGCCGAGCCCCACGCGGCCAGCGCGCCCTTGCGCGGGAAACGCTCCCGGAACACAGCCCACAGCCCCAGGGACATGCACACCCCCGTGGCCGACTCCCATAAGGCGTAGAACCCGCTCTGCCACGTGAAACCGCCCCGGAAGGCCTCCACACCCGCCTGGGAGCCCCGCGCCAGGACGAAAAAGACCGCGAGCACCGGCGCGAGCGCCAGGGCCGTCCAGACAAGGCCCCTGCCGAAACCCGGCGTGAGCCGGTCCAGCCAGCCGCGCCGGAAGGCCATGACGCCGACCACATACAGGATCACGTACTGAGAGAAAAAACAGAACTGCATGTTGAGCACGCTGGTCCCGATGGGCCACGTCAGGCGCAACGCGAACGCCCCCGCCGAGGCCAGCAGCACCAGCCCCGCCACGCCGGCGACGCCGACCCGCCCTCCCCCGTCGCGCGCCTGCGCGCCCCCAGGCCGCGCCAGCGCCGCGTGGACCAGGCTGAACGCCAGAAGCGCCAGGGCGAACCACATGGGCCCCGTGCCGCCCACGAAGCGCAGGCTCCCCATGTACCAGCCCAGGTACTCCCACCAGCCCGTCCGCGCCTGGAGCCCCCCGATGTCCGCCAGCCAGTAGACCGTCACCGGATGCACCACCAGCGCATACGCCAGCGTGGGCAACCCCAGCCGCGCCAGCCTGCCCCGCGCGAACTCGCCCGCGCCCTTGCGCTCCAGCGACATGGCGGCGAAATACCCCGCCGCCATGAAGAGCAGGCCCATGAAAAAGGCCTGCAGAAAACTCTGGAACGTGGCGAAAAACAGCACCTCCCACGGTGACAGGGGCTGCGGCTGCTTGTAATACCAGGCGCCGAACCCCGAATACGTCACCGCCGCATGCATCACCACCACCAGCACGATCATGGCGAGACGCAGATTGTCGACGAAATCCAGACGGCCTGACTGCATGACGGACCCCCTCGCGGGAAGGATATGGCACACTCCCTAGCGCTTCGGGTCGCGCAGGGCCACAGCAATTTCAGTCAGGCCCAAGGCCGGTTGCGCACGCGACGGCCGGAGGCGCTGCCGGGAGGGGACGGCGGAGACGCTGCCGGAGTGGCGCGGCGCGACGGAGACGCCGACGGCGAAGAGGCCACCCCTGGATGGCCTGTCCGACGCGCTGTCCGCCCTGTGGGGCGGTGGTGGCGCTGCCGGGGGGTACGGCGGAGGGGGCGGCGGGGAAAAGTCCTCGGGCGGCCAGTGCTCCGCCCTGCTCCGGGCCTCCCTCCCGGCCGGTTCCGTCAGCGGACGGTGGGGATGACGCGTTCCAGGCCCGGCGCCCACTGCCTGGCGGCGTGGTCCCAGGTTTTCACGGTCACCTTGTCCGGGCAGAGGGTGAACACGTTGGTCCAGGGCGCGCCGCCCTTGTAGGGCGGGGTGTGCACGTTCGCCACGCGGCCCTCGTAGCGGTTCACGTCGGAGAGGAAGCTGGGGTTGTCGGGTTTGGTGTGGGTGTGGCCCGAAACCCAGGCGATCACCTGGGCGTTCTTTCGGAGTATGGCGTCGAGCGCGTCGGCGGGCTGGGCCACGCGGTCCTTGTTGTTGATCTTGGGGGCGTAGTTCTCCAGTGTCCCCTTGAGGGGCGCGTGGAAGAAGATCAAGGTGGGTGTCGCGGGGTGATCGCGCAGTGTGCGGGCCAGCCAGTCCAGTGATTGGGGCGAGAGCTCCGTGAGCGTCGTCCCGTCCACTGCGTCTGCGGAGAGGAACAACAGGAGGTAGCCTCCCAGCTCCCGGGCCTGGCGCAGTTGGGGCGCGCCCAGTTCGCGCCGGAAGCGTTCCAGCTTTTCGCGGCGCAGTTCGGGCGATCCCCAGGGGGTTTTGCCGTCCTGTTCGGCGTCGGCGTACATGTACTCATGGTTCCCGGCCACCAATACCCGGGGGCCTTTGATGCGCTCCACAAACTCGCGGGCCTGGGCGTATTCCTCGGGCGTGCCGCGCCTGGCCACGATGTCGCCCAGCACCACGGTGAGGTCCAGGCCGGGCCAGTCGTTGAGGTCGTCCACGGCGCGCAGCTTCTTTGCGTCGCCCGCCTTGAAGTGGATGTCCGCCAGCACGGCCACGCGGGGGCATTCGGCGGCGGACGCCGCGAGCCCGGGCCAGAGCGCGGCCAGCAGGAGCAGGAGCGCGACGCGCGGCAGGTGTGCCGGTTTCACTGGCGGCCTGACCTAGCTCTCGGGGAGCACCTTGGAGACCACATAGGCGTGCAGCCGGTCCACGCATTCCTCCAGGGAGGCGTTGCCGGTGTGGATGGTCAGGGCTGGGGCTGCCGGGGCCTCGTAGGGGGCCGAGACGCCTGTGTAGTTCTTGATCTTTCCTTCGCGCGCGAGCTTGTAGAGTCCCTTGGGGTCGCGCAGTTCGCAGACTTCCAGGGGGCATTCGATGTAGATTTCGTGGAAGCGCTCCGGCCCGATGATGTTGCGCACGCGTTCGCGGTCGGCCTGGAGGGGCGAGATCATGGCGCTCATGCAGACCAGGCCCGCGTCCATGAAGAGTTTGGCCATCTCGGCGATGCGGCGCATGTTTTCGGTGCGTTCCTCGGGGAGAAAGCCCAGGTCGGAGCAGAGGCCGTGGCGCACGTTGTCGCCGTCGAAGACGTAGCAGAGCTTGCCCATGGCGTGGAGACGCTCCTCCACGGCGTGGGCGATGGTGGACTTGCCGGAGCTGGAGAGGCCCGTGAGCCAGAAAATCTGGCCGCGCTGGCCCAGCAGCGCCTCGCGCATGGCTGGGGTGACGCTGCCGCGGTGCTTCACGACATGACGGTTCGATTGATCCATGAAGAGTTGTCCGTTGCTGGAGATGACAAGGCCGGGCCGCTGCCGGTGGGCGCGAGGACCCGGAATGGGGGCCGCTTTGGTCGTTGCAGGCAAACGGTTCAAGCCGGCGACGGTCGGAGGGGACGTGGGGCGCGTGTGCGATGGCCACCTGCCTGCACCTGGAACATACCCCCGGCCTGGGCAAGAGTAAAGCGCCCGGGGGCGGACGCGGGGCGGGTCAGCCTGCGTGGTCCAGCAGGCTCGCGCGCGGCTCCGGGGCGCGGGGTGCGTCGGGCTCCAGGCCGCCGTGGCCCCGGATGTGGAGAACGCGCACGCCCCGCGCCGCGAGCGCGGGGGCGATGAGCAGGCTGCGGTGGCAGCGCGAGGGGTCCTCCTCGGCGCAGGCCAGGGCCACGGTGTAGCGCCGCGCGCCCTGGACGATGCGCGCGATGCCCTCCGCGAAGCCCGGCGAGGCAGCGATTCGCTCGTAATCCGGCAGTCCGTCCTGCCCCAGGAGCGCCGGATCGTCGGGCTTGCCGCCCACCAGATGGCCCAGGAACACGTAGGCCACCCCTGCCCCGCGCAACAGGCGCTCCAGGGGCTCCTTGCGAAAGTGTTTGGCGTACCGGGCGTAGGGGCGCGAGCGCACGTCGGCCACGGCGTCGATGCCGTGCAGGCGCAGCAGTTCGAGGAAGCGCTCCGGGGAGTGGTTGGAGAGGCCGATGGTTTGGACGGTGGCCCCGTCCGGGCCGTGCGTTGGCGCAGCGGTTTGCGGCAAGGGGCCTCCGCGCGCTCAGCGGTCGAAGTGGACCGAGTAGACGAGCCAGGCCACGGCCAGCAGTTCCAGGAACACGTAGGACAGGAGGTTGGCCCGCAGCATGGCCGCACTCAGGCGCGCGGGGTCCGCGTCCTTGAGCAGCCTGCGCGCCACCCGTGTTTCCAGCCACCAGGAGGTGAAGAAGCTGGGCACGAGAAGCCACATGGCCGCCGTGGGCACCATCCACCGCAGGTTTCCGTCCATCTCGTAGGGGATGAGCCAGGGGGCCTGCCAGGTGACGGCCAGGAACTTCTGGAGCGGCGTTTCGATGCCGTAGGCCTGGCCGCCGCCGGTGAACATTTCCAGGAGGTAGAGGAGAAACCACGTGACGGGCACGCCCACGAAGGTGGTGGCCGCGTTGGCCCAGGCGGACACCCGGAACGCCGTCCTGGCGGGCAGCGTCAGCCGCCCGGCCAAAACCCACACCTCCAGGAGCACCACGGGGATGAGCGTAAGGACCATGCCCGGCAGCGTGAGCAGGATCATGGGCACGCCAATGTTGGCCAGGGCCGCGCCGGGCCACAGGAGCGCCCCGGCGAGGACGCACGAAAGGACGAGCGGAAGCCGACGGGGGATGGTCACGGGGACACCTGGGGCGTACGGGGCCGGGGCATGGGTGGGTGATGCCATCGATCGGCGGAGGTGACAACAGGCGAGAGGACCATGTGACGCCGGAAGCGCCTCGTGGAGAGGTTGGAGCGGCCCTGGGCGCGGACGGTCCCGGCTTCCGATCCCCGGCCGCCTAGGCGAAGAGGACCGCCAGCCGGGCCAGCACCTCCTCGACGATCGCCCCCGGCACGCTTTCCAGTTTTTGCCCATGGCGCGCGTCCAGATTGAGGGCGCGCGGTTGATCGCAGCGCACCACGCCCGTGGTCCTGGTTCCGGCCCTGGTGAGGGAGACGGCAAACCCGGCCGTGCGCGCGAAGTTCCCGCCCGTTGTGATGGGCAGCACGATGGGCGTGCGCGTGAGCTGGTTGAAGGCGGTGGGCGAGACCACCAGGACGGGCCGCGTCCCTTGCTGTTCATGCCCCGAGGTGGGGTCCAGGGAGACCAGATAGATGTCGCCGCGTTCCATCAGAGCAACTCGTTGCCGACGGGTTTGCTGTCGAGCCACTCCTGGTCCTCGTCGCTCGGGGCCGCCGACGCGTCGCACTGGGCGAGCAGTTCGTCCAGGGTGTAGCGCGGACGCGGCGCGGGCTCGACCACAAGGCGGCCGTTGTCCACGGCAAGGCCCACGGTGGCCCCGGCTTGCAGGTGCAGCAGGTCCAGAATGGCGGGCGGAACGGCCAGCATGACGGAACCGCCGACTTTGCGCAGGGTTGTTGTGTGCATGGGACGCCCTCCGAAAGTTATACTTTGATATAACCTGCGGGAGGCAGGTTGGCAAGGGGGACGGGTACGAGTGATTGCGGGAGGGTACTTTCTACAAGGATGCCGCCACGGGCACCGTGTGCTGGCCCGGCGGCGAGGACGTGGCCCCGGACGGGTTGTATGGGGAGATCAAGGGGGAGCGGGAAAGGGCGGCGCGGAACATAGCTACAAAATCTCATTCTCAATATGCTCAGCCAACACATCGATAACTGAACACTTCTCTAAAACCACAATATCGCCTGGATTATCCTTCACAATCTTTGCCACATCACACTTAATCCTCGCCTCAGTTGGGCCATCAAACAATTTCCCGCTGCGCTCAAACGCTTCTTTAACCCTATCGCTCCACTTCTTCATGTTGCCGTTAAAGAATTTTGACATGACCTTCAAATCGACACCGTATCCTTGCTTGATATATTCGCAATAGACATCCTTTCGAAAGGCATCTTCAAGCTCGCTATTAACCATCCCATTGCATGTCAATTTAAACAAGTCCTTTCCTGGAACGATATTTCTGTCGGCAACGTCTTTGATGGCTCGCCTACCCTCATCATCGTCATCGACAACACAAATAATCTTACATAGAAAGTTTCTATAAAATGAAGCAACTGTCGGAATTTTTGAAGCTCCATGCGCAGAAATAAAAGATATCGCTCCTCGCTCAAGAAGTTTTTGTATTTTTGTGCTTTTCCAAGACAAAATCGCCTGAAGCGCAATCACGTCATCCTCACCCTCTACTATGATGATATTATCGGATGCCACAAGAGAATCAGAAATAGTTATCCCCAGGAGATGACGAATTTCATCAATGCTACTCGCGTTCTTAGGCCTTCCCGCCTCAACAATCACACACGAGTCTATCTGCTCCCTATTAACAAAGCATGGATTATGTGTCGATATTACAACCTGGTTTTCTCTCGAAATTTCCATTAGTACTTCTCGAATATTATGTATTGCCCCTTGGTGCAAGTGGGCCTCGGGCTCCTCAATTGCAACCAATGAGACACCCGGAAATTTATCCTGGTGGCGAAGAAGGCTCAGAGATACCAGGCTTTGTATCCCATCCCCCTTTTGTTCAAGTGGCGTCTTCTTTCCATCATCGATTTCAATTTTACATCCAAAATTTCTAACCCTGCTAGCAAATGGCGACAAGATATCCACACCAACAATTGTCGGCACAAAAGTTTGCAGAACTTCACAAACATCCTCTGACAACTTATTCAAAACTGGCTGTTGCAGCTCTTTCAAAGTCGTAATTGCCGCCCTATACTCCGGCTTGCGCATCAATGGATAAAGAACATTGTCAACCATGTCCTTAACTATGCTAACAGACTGCTCTGAGGTTCGAATCGCGCCAATATACTGCGTCTGAATCTTATTAGACAAAAACTTTACTATATCTCCTGACTTTTGAGCCAATGTAGCAGCCCCAGGCCCTTTTTTAATAAATTGAATATTCGGAACCTCATCAATTCCTATTGTTATTCGTATAGAAAGTTCTGAATTGATTTGACTCCGAACAGCTTTCTTGAAGTCCTTCCTGTCAACTTCATCTAGAGAAAATTTGAGAACAAATTGTGTAACTCTTTCTTTTCCCGCATGCCCTCCTACTGGAAAATCTGATCTAAACTTATATTGAGTCGAACCATTTTGTCGTTCTCGCTCCCGCCTCACATCTGTTGCCAGCAATAAATTCATTGCACAATCAAGTGCTCGTAACAAATTTGATTTCCCTTCATTGTTTTTGCCAATAATCACACTGTACTGCATTACCTTGATTTTGGCCGCAGAAGTAATGTTCCTATAATTTTTTAGCTCAAATTCGACCAAATTCATGGGGTCCTCCAATTGCAAGGGAATCCCAAGAGGATGCCCGCCCAAAACCTTCAATCACACCGAAAAGTTATGGAGCAAAACTATTGGCTAGAAAAAGGGCGGCTTTCGCCGCCCGCTCCATTCAACCTTTATAGCCCTACAACTGCCCCGGCTCGCACCCGCACATACCCATGTCCATGCCGTAGGTGACGCGGTCGCCGTATTCGGCCTTTTTGCCTTTGTTCCAGCGCGAGACGGGCCTGTAGTAGCCCACGATGCGCGTGAACACTTCCGCGTCGCAACCGCAGGTGGGGCACTCGAAGTGCTCGCCGGACATGTAGCCGTGCTCCTTGCACACGCTGAACGTGGGCGTGATGGAGAGATACGGGATCTTCGTCATGCGGAAGGCCTTGATGATGAAGCTCTTCAGGGCCTCCGGGTCCGCCACGGCCTCGCCCAGGAACGTGTGGAACACCGTGCCGCCCGTGTAGAGCGGCTGCAGCTTGTTCTGGTGCTCCAGGGCCGCGATCACGTCCTCGCACAGCCCCACGGGCAGGTTGGTGGAGTTGGTATAGTACGGCGTGCCGTTGCCCGAGGCCTTGATGTCGGCGTAGAGGTTCTTGTCGATCTTGGCCAGGCGGTAGCTGGTGCCCTCGGCGGGCGTGGCCTCCAGGTTGTAGAGGTGGCCCGTCTCCTCCTGGAAGCGGCTGGTGATCTCGCGCAGGTGGTTCAGCACGCGCGTCATCAGGCGCACGCCCGCGTCGGTCTCGATGCCCTTGCCCAGGATGTTCAGGCAGGCCTCGTGCCCGCCCACCAGCCCGATGGTGGAGAAGTGGCCCTTGTAGCCGTTCTTCAGGTAGCGCCCCGAATAGGGGAACATGCCCCGGTCCAGCTGCTCCTGGATGAGCTTGCGCTTGAACTCCAGGGCGTCCTTGGCCAGGGCGGCGTACTCGGCCACCAGGTCCAGGAAGTCCTCCTCGCCCTGGGCCAGATAGGCCAGCTTGGGCAGGTTGAGCGTCACCACGCCGATGGAGCCGGTCAGGTCGCCCGCGCCGAAGAGCCCGCCCACCTTGTTGCGCAGCTCGCGCAGGTCCATCTGCAGGCGGCAGCACATGGAGCGCACGTCCTCGGGCGAGAGGTCGGAGTTGATGAAGTTCTGGAAGTAGGGCGCGCCGTAACGGGCGGTAAGGTCCAGAAGCAGGGCCCCGATCTCGGAATCCCAGGGGAAGTCTTCCGTGACGTTGTAGGTGGGGATGGGGAAGGAGAAGATCTGGCCGTAGTAGTCGCCCTCGCTCATCACTTCCAGGAAGGCCTTGTTGAACATGTCCATCTCGGCCTGGAAGTCGCCGTAGGCGGCGTCCTGGAAGGCCCCGCCCACGATGGCCGCCTCCTTGGCGATGTGCTTGGGGGGCGTGAGGTCGAAGCTCAGGTTGGTGAAGGGGGTCTGGCCGCCCCAGCGCGAGGTGGTGTTCAGGTTGAAGACGAACTTCTGCACGGCCTGGCGCACCTGCTGGTAGTTGAGCCCGTCGTGGCGGATAAAGGGGGCCAGGTAGGTGTCCACGTTGTTGAAGGCCTGCGCCCCGGCCCACTCGTTCTGGAGCGTGCCCAGGAAGTTGACCATCTGGCCCAGGGCCGAGTCGAAGTGCTTGGCCGGACCGGCGGACGAGCGCCCTTCCAGGTTGAAGCCCTCCAGGAGCAGGTCGCGCAGGCTCCAGCCCGCGCAGTAGCCGGCCAGGCCGAAGGAGAGATCGTGGATGTGGAAATAGCCGTGGTCGTGGGCGGCGCGCACTTCCTCGGGGTATTTCTCCAGGGCGTAGCGGGCCTGCACGGTGCCCGAGAGGTGGAGCATCAGGCCCTGGAAGCTGTGGGACATGTTGGCGTTCTCGGAGACGCGCCAGTCGGCCTTGGAGAGGTAGGTGTCGATGGTGTCGGCGATGTCCAGGAAGGCCGCCTTCTGCTCGCGCAGGGTGCGGCGCTTCTCGCGGTAGATGATGAAGCGTTTGGCCACGTCGAACAGGCGCGACTCCATGAGCACGCGTTCAACGGTGTCCTGGACGTGCTCCTGGCGGGGCACGTCCACGTCGGCGAGCTTTTCCTCAACCTTGCGCGCCAGGCGCTTGGAGAGCAGCGGGTCCTGCACGCCGCTGGCCTTGAGGGCTTTCAGGATGGCCTGGGCGATGCGCTCCAGGGACCAGGTTTCCAGGCAGCCGTCGCGCTTCTGGATCTGCAAGGGCATGTGCGGTCTCCTTCCCGGCCGGCGGGGGCAGGTAGGTTTGTTCGTTCAGGGTGAAGCACGGGGGCAGTTGCCGTCTGGCTGCGCTCACGTCATCCGGCGTGAGCTCCGGCACGAGGGTGATGCGGAAACGGAAGCGGGCGGGATCCCGCGCGGCCAGGGCGAAAACCGCCTCCAGCCGCTCGCGGGCCGCCTCCGGGGAGGCCGCCCCGCCCGTGAGGACGGGGTATTTCTCCCAGGGGCCTTTCACGTCCACGGCGAAACACGTGCGCGGGCACGCCTCGAAGAGCCGCTCCACCACGTCCGGGGCCATGCCGTTGGTGTCCACCTTCACGGGCGGCCCAAGGGCGTCGAGGGCCTGCACCAGCGGGAAGAGCCCGGGATCGAGGGTGGGCTCGCCCCCGCAGACCACCACGCCGTCGAGCCAGCGCGCCCGTGCGGCCAGGCCCTTGAGGACTGCGGAAGCGTCCAGGGCGGGATGGCGGCTGGGCGTGAAGGCCAGCGAGGCGTTGTGGCAGGTGGGGCAGCGCAGGTTGCACCCGCCCAGGTAGAGGACGGCGGCGCTGCGGCCCGGCCAGTCGCACAGCGACAGGGGCGTGACGGCCCGGATGCGGGGCAGGGGCGTGGCGGTGGCGTGGCGTGCGTGGTGTTCCATTCTCGTCTCAAAAATTCAAAGGTGCTCGTAGCAGAATCGGCAAGCCCCATGAAGTAAAAAAAGGTGCATCATTCTCAAGTGTTGCCGATATGCAATCGCAACACCTCGAAAGGCCGCGCCTTTTCAAAAACAGGCAAAACGCAACGTCGGGAAGCCGAAGGGTGGTGGGCGGACGCCTTCACGGCGGCCGAAGTCCGGCAGCCCGCCGCCCGTGCGCGGGGCGAGGCCATCGCATCCCTGGAACGTCTTCTGGCTTCCGGCCGGGTGGTGCGCGGGGCCTTCCCGGGAGCGTCTCCCAGTGGCTTACCGCCCGGTATCGTGCCGGTCACAGCAGCGCGCCTGCGACGGATTCGCACCGTCTTCCGTTTTCCAGGGCGTCGGTGGGGAAAATATTCCCGGGCTGGTGGAGTGTCAAACCGAAAGAGGAGCGCCTGCGCGCAACCCCCTCATCTGGCGTGGAAAATAGTTCCGTCGTGCACCCAGAGCTGGGCCAGGGGCCCTTGAAGGACGATCTCCACGCGCAGGGTTCCGTCGCGGGTCAGGGATGGATCGAGACGCAGGGGATAGCGCGCCGAAACAGGCGTGATGCCCTCTCCCGGGCGCTCCAGGCGCAGGCGCTCCAGGCGCGATCCGTCGGGGGCCACCTGGTAGATGGCCACCAGGGACCTTTCCCCCACGCGCGGATAGGCCGTGACATGCCCCGTGCCGGCCGGAAGCTCCGCCGTGAGCGTCGCGCAGGCCTGGCCGGGGCCGGGCGCGAGCACCGTCCAGCCGGGATACTCCGGCTCGGTGCGCCGCACCAGGCCCTCAGGCAGCGGCCCCAGGCGCTGGCCCGGAAGGCCGCGCTCCAGGAAGCGCTCGCCCAGGTGAACCGCCAGGGCACGCTCGCGGAGCAGCGCGCGCAGCCGCACGTGGGCATGCTCCTCCTCCCCCGCGGGGACGAAGGCGGCGCTCACGCCCTCCAGGCGCAGGGTCTCCAGGTTCTGGCCGGGAAAGAGCGGCGTGCGCGGCTCGCTGACCATGCGCACCCGCACCCGCAGGAGCTCGTAGGGGACGTCCCGCTCGAGCAGCGTCGCGTAGCCGCCGCCGGGGTCCGGCCCCATGGACACGGGGTGGAGCGTGGGCGGCTCGCCGTCGAAAGCCGTCTCCAGGATCATGTGGTTGCCCGCCCCCGTGTTGCGGTAGGCCACGAACAGCGCCGCGCCGCCGGAACCTGCCCCCGGGGGCGCGCGGAACTCCCACTGCGCCGCGCCCTCCACGTTGTTGCGCGTGGGCATGGCGAAGCCGCCCAGGGAGTCGTGGGCGTAGGCGGCGTTCTTCAGGGCGGCCACGCGCTCGTGGAAGCCCAGGAGGTCCATGGGCGCGGCGGCGAACGCCCCGGCGGGCTCCAGCTCCAGCCAGGGTTTGCGCGGGAGGACCTTCTCGTAGAGGTGCACGTTCTCGGCCAGGGGCGTCACCCGCGCCGGGGCCAGCAGGCGCCCCAGGTCCGCCCTGTCCCGGGCCAGGCCGCCCAGGTGCATGTTGGCCAGCACGCGCAGGACCATGACGTCGCGCCCGGGCTCCACGTCCTGGGCGTGCAGCAGGTCCGGCCCGGGCAGGCGCGCGGCGTACCAGCCCAGGGCGTTGCGCAGGTAGTCGTTGCCCACCACCAGGGCGTCGCCCGGGGCCAGGGCGGCCAGGGTGCGCCGGGCCATGGTTTTGTAGCCGTCGCAAAGCACCTTGTCGGTGTAGCTCTCCTCTTCGTAGAAGCGCCAGTGGAACGGACCCAGGCACGCCGCGAGCCCCGCCAGGGCCAATCCGGCCGCCAGGGCCGCGCCACGCGGGGGGGACGTGAGCCGGGAGGCCCCGCGACAGACGAGATAGCCCAGGCAGAGCGCCAGGGGCGTGATGGCGGGCGAGAGGTGCCTTGGCCACAGGTTCCAGACCTTGCCCGCCGCCAGAAGCGCCAGGGGCAGGCCGAAGAGCGCGGTCGAGACGAACAAAGCCTCGCGTGGCCGCTCGCGCCACATCAGGCCCAGTCCGGCCAGGGCCGCCAGCCCCAGGAACGCCTGGAGCCACGGCACGCCGTCGTGGAAAAGATTGGCCGCCAGGGCCGTCCAGAGCACACCCAGGGCCTCGGCCCCGCCGTGGTTCTTCTCCAGAAATTCCCCGGCCCAGGCGCTGGAGCTCAGGAAAAAACGCCACTCCAGGGCCGACACCGCGCACAGCAGGGCCGCGCACGAGGCGATGGAGCCCCAGCCCGTTCGTCCGCGCCAGAGCAGGCGGTCCAGGACTAGCCAGCCCAGCAGGGCGAAGCCCGAAGCCAGGGACAGGTATTGCAGGGAGGCCATGGCCGCGCAGGCCAGGGCCAGGAGCGCCGCGTGACGCGGACGCCCCTCGCGGGAGAGGCGCAGCGCCGCCAGCATGCCCAGTGCGAAGAACATGCCCGCCAAGGCGTAGGGGCGCACGAAGCGCGAGAGGAGCAGATGGTGGACGTTCAGGGCCGTGAGCGCCGCTGCCCAGAGCCCCGCGCCCTCACCGAAAAGCTCGCGCCCCAGCCGCCAGGAGAGCCACACTCCCAGCACCCCGGCCAGGGCCGAGGGCAGACGCGTGGCGAAATCGCCGTCGCCGAGGCTCAGCATGCCCTTGATCAGGACGTAGTACGTGGGCGGGTGCACCTCGATGCGCCGCGTCAGCTCCAGGATGTAGGGCCAAGGGTGGCTGGCGTTCTGCGGGACGAGCACCTCGTCCATCCACAGGGAGGGCACGCCCAGGTTGTACAGGCGCAAGACCAAGGCCGCGCCCACGATCAGCAGGAGGCAGACCCCGGCGCGGCCGGGCCCGGGCCGACTCAGCCTGCCTTTTTCCGCCACGGTTTTTCCTCGCGGGCCAGGAGCCTGCGGATGTTGTCCTTGTGCTTCCAGACGATGAGCGCGGCGATCGCCGTGGTGAAGGGCACGATGCTCCACGGGCCGAACCACGCCGCCGTGAAGGGCAGGCTGGCGGCGAAGAAGAGCGAGCCCACCGAGACGAAGCCCGAGGCCGCGATGAGCGCCGCGCAGGAGAGCCCCGAGACCACCGCCGCCCACGGGCACAGGGCCAGCACGGCCCCGATGGCCGTGGCCACGCCTTTGCCGCCCTTGTAGTGCAAAAACACCGGGAACATGTGCCCGCCCACGCAGGCCAGGGCCGTGAGCGAGGCGTACCAGCCGCCGCCCAGCTTCCAGGCCACGGCCACGGGCACGAAACCCTTGAGGGCGTCGCAGGCCAGGGTGAGCACGCCGAGCTTCGTGCCGCAGAGTCTGGCCACGTTGGTGGCCCCGATGTTGCCGCTGCCCGCCGTGCGCGGATCGATGCCGCGCGCCGCCTGGGCGATGAACAGCCCGAAGGGGAACGACCCCGCCAGGTAGGCCAGGCCAAGCCAGAGGATCTTCGCAAGCACGTCTTGCTCCTTGCGCGATGGTTTTCGCCGGTTCCGGGGGTCCTAGTCCACTTTCGGGGGCCACTCCCCGGCCTCGGGCTTCTCGTCCGCCTCGCGCAGGGAGAGCACCCGGAATTCGCCGGTGAGGGGGTCCACCTTGCCCACGCGCGCCCGGAAGCGCTGGCCGGCCTGGAAGGGGCCGCCCAGCATGTCGCGCGGGACGCGGGTGTACATCTGAAGCGTGGTCAGGCTCAAGGCCGTCAGGTGTCCGCACTCTTCCAGGGCCACGGCCTCGAACTCGCGCTCGCGGCCCACCTGCTGCAGGTGCGCGAGCTTCCAGTAGCGCGGCCTGCCCCGCTGCACCATGGCCACGGCGTCCAGGCGCGCCGCCAGCGGCCCCAGGGACTCCTGGAGCGCCTCGCGCGTGAGCCTGGGCGCGCCCGCGGACAGGAAGCTCTCCACCTGGGCCAGGTTCACGAAATCCGCCATGCGCCGCAACGGCGACGTGACCGGCGCGTAGGCCTCGGCCGCCAGACTCGCGTGGCGGCCCGGGCGCGCCTCCAGGGAGGCCCCGCAGAGCTGCTTGACCACCCGGTGCATGTCCACGGGGTCGGTCCAGACCCCGGCGTAGCCCGCAGGAAGCGTCACGTCCTGGACGCGGTGGAAGAGGGCCACCCCCCGCTCGCCTGCCCAGGCGGCCATGGAGGCGTTGGCCAGGATCATCAGTTCGCTCACGGCCAGCTGAGCCTCGGGATAGTCCTTGCCGGGGCCGATCTCCACGTGCGCGGGGCCGGGATGGCCGGAAAGTTCGATGCGCGGCTCGGGCCGGTCGATGACCACGGCCCCCCGTTCCACGCGCGCCCCGCGCAGCAGTGCCGCCAGGTCGCGCGCGGCCGCCGCCTCGGGCGGGGCGTCGCCCCGGGCCAGGGCGGCCTCCACGTCCTCGTAGGTCAGGTTGGCCGCCACGCGCACCCAGCCCAGGGAGGGGGTAAAGGAGCGCGCGCCGCCTTGGGGGTCGAGCTCCCAGTCCAGCAACAGGGCGGGGCGGTCCTCCCCGGCCTTGAGGCTGTAGAGCCCGCAGCCCAGGGCCTCGGGGAGCATGTGGCTGTCGCCCTCGGGCAGGTAGAGGCTCGAGGCGCGGCGCGCCACGGCCCGGCCCAGGGGGCTTTCGAAGTCCCAGGAGAGCGTGGGCCTGGCCAGGGCCATGCGCACGCGCCAGCCGTCCGGGAGGCGCTCCACGTGGAAGGCGTCGTCGATGTCGCGGGTGGTGGGCGAATCGATGCTCAGGAAAGGGGTGTCCAGGGGCGGTTCGCGCCGGGCCTGGAAGTCGCGCCCGAGGGCCTCGATCTCGCCGGCGAAGGCTTCGCTCCAGGCGTCGCCCTCGTCGTAGCCCGCCTGGTCCAGGAGCACGTTGTGGTTTGGCCCCACGATGCCCCACTCCTGGGCCAGGATGAGGGCCTGGGCAGGGTGCTCGGGCAGCCCCTTGCGCAGCTGCTGCCACAGGGGGCCGTGTTCCTGGCTCTCGGCGTCGGCCATGATGGCGCGCAGCAGGTCCTTGAGCCTTTGGGCGGCCGAGGGGTCCAACTGGGCCTCCAGGCGCGCCGGGTCCTTGCGCCGCCCCGAGGACCACCCGGCCCACAGCTCCTGGAAGAAGACGTGTCCCGCCGTGACCACCAGTTCGCGCTCGCGGGCAGCCTCCTGCTCGGCCAGGCGGCGCTCCACGGTTTCGGCCGGATAGACCTCGAAGTTGGGCGGCTGGAACTTGAAGTGGGTCTTCACCGAGAGCAGCGCCCGGCCCATGGCCGCCACCTGGTCCACGTCGGGCTGCTCGAAGGCCAGGCCCGCGAACCATGCGGCGGAATTCTGGGACACCTCTCCCTGGGCCAGCTCCCAGATTTCCAGGGGGTCGAGCCCGGCGCGAAGGGTCTCGCGCCGGGCGGCGTGTTCCTTGAGCTTTTCGAGGATCCCCTCGCGGTTGAAGGCCCCCTCGTGGCGCGGCCCCAGCCAGGGCAGCAGGCGCGCCCCGGCGAGCTTCACCTCGCGCCGGGTGAGGGTGTAGAGCCTGAGCTTGTCGCCCGAGGCCTCCTCCACCCACGCCAGGTGGGGCTCGTTGCCCTGGAGGTATTCCACCACCGTGCCCGGCAGGGGGAGGCTCTGGATGCTGGGATGCCTGGTCAAGCGCGTCTCCGGTGCGGGCCTAGTGCTTGAAGGAGCGCTGGCCGGTGAAGACCATGGCCACCTGGGGCGCGGCTTCGTTGCAGGCCTGGATCACCTCCCAGTCGCGGATGGAGCCGCCGGGCTGGGCGATGGCCGTGACGCCCTGGGCGATGGCCAGGTCCACGCCGTCGCGGAAGGGGAAGAAGCCGTCGGAGACCAGGGCGCTGCCGGGCAGTCCGCCCCGGTCGGCCTTGGTCTGGGCCTCGATCTCGGCCAGGGACCGGGCCAGGGCCGGGTCCGAGGCGGCCTTTTCGCGCAGGTCGTGGATGGAGAGCTTGTGGCGCTCGAAGGCCAGGAGGTCGGCGTACTTGGTGTAGGCCTTGTGGATGGTCAGCTGGACCACGCCCACGCGGTCCTGCTCGCCGGTGCCGATGCCCACGGTGGCCCCGTCCTTGACGAAGATCACGGAGTTGGAGGAGACGCCCGCCTCCACGGCCCAGGCGAAGAGCAGGTCCTGCGCCTCGGCGGGGCTGGGGGCGCGGGCGGTGAAGGCCTTGCCGTCCTTGGTCTCGGTCTTGGCGGGAAGGAAGTCGGCAACTTCGAGAATACGGTTGCGGAAGGAGAACTGGAGCACCAGTCCGCCGTCCATGAGGGTCTTCACGTCCAGGAAGGGTTCGCCCACGTAGTCGGCCAGGACGGCGAGGCCCGGGATGGCCACGATGCGCAGGTTCTTCTTGGTCTTGAGGATCTCCAGGGCGGCCGGTTCGTAGTCCGGTGCTGCCACCACCTCGAAGTAGCCCGCGTTGATGAGCTCGGCCGTGGCCTTGTCCAGGGTGCGGTTCACCACCACGGCCCCGCCGAAGGCGGCGATGCGGTCGGAGAGGTTGGCGCGCTCGAAGGCCTTGGCCAGGCCCTCGGCGGACCAGGCCGCGCCGCAGGGGTTGTTGTGCTTGAGGATCACGACGGCGGGCCTGGCCGAGAGGTACTGGAGGATGTTCAGGCCGTTGTCCACGTCGGTGAGGTTGGTCTTTCCGGGATGCTTTCCGGCCTGGATCATGTGCTCTTCCGTGAGGGCCGAGACGAGGCCGCGTCCGGGGCCGCGGAAGCGCACGCCGCCCAGTTCCAGGGCGCCGTCCTTAAGCTGGTAGAGCGCGGCGGGCTGATCGGGGTTCTCGCCGTAGCGCAGGCCCTTTTGCTCGCCGTCGATGGTCCAGGTCTTCTTGGCGAACACCAGGGTCTGACCGCCCAGGGTGACGGTGAGGTCCTGGGGAAAGGGGTCTTCCTGGATGGTGGTGTACATTTTTTTCAGGTCGCTCATGGGGGTGCTCCTGTGGTGTCGTGCGGGCGAAGCCTCTTAGCACGCCGGGGGCCGGGCGGCAAACGGGCATTGGCCGCGCCGGGAAATCGTGCTAGGCGTTGGCGTCCGAGAGGGAGACAACGTGGAAAGAGTCCTGTTGAAACTGGCCAGGCAGCTGGGCAACTACGACGAAGCGTCGCTGACCAGCCTTTGGGAGCGCTACGCCGAGCAGGTGCAGCGGTTCGAGCCCTCCAAGCGCTGGGAGGAGGCGGTGCTGATCCTGAGCATGATCCAGGCGGTGCGCTTCAAGAACCAGCTGTTCAACCTGCACTGGGCCGAGGGCCGCGAGCCGGGGGCCGTGCCGCCGCCCAGGCCGCACATGGAGGCCGTGCCCAACGCCACTGCGGACGCGACGTCCCAGCCGGGCGTGACGCCCCTGCCCGAGCCCGCCCGGACGCCCCGCAAGCCCGGCAAGGGCAAGGTGCTTTCGTTCCGCCACAAGGACGGGGACGCGCCGGAAAGCTGATCCCCGGAACGCCCGCCCTACTCCTCCACCCCCGGCATGCCGAACTCGCCCAGCTTCCTGGGCGTCTCGCCGTCTTCGGGCGCGAAGGTGGGGAACTCCTCGCCGTCCAGGAGCACCCAGGTCAGCTCGTGCTTGTTGTTGTGCAGGTGCACCAGGCGCGAGCCGGGGAAGGCCCAGAACTTGGCCGCGGTCTCGTGATCGGTGGGACCCTGGAACTTGATGGTGCACACGAAGTTGCGCGCCTTGCCGAAGGTGCGCCAGCGGTCCACCAGCCTCCAGAGGCGGTCGGGGTAGCAGACCACGTCGCAGAAGAGCCAGTCCACGGGGCCCACCTCGCGCGGGTCCAGGGCGAAGGCCGAGAGCATGCGGTACTCCACGCCGGGCAGGGCCTCGATCCTGGGGTCCAGGGGGGCCTTGTCCACGGTGAGCACCCGGCAGCCCAGCCTGGCCAGCACCCACGTCCAGCCGCCCGGGCTCCCGCCCAGGTCCAGGCAGAAGCTCTCGGGCTTGGGCGCGGCCTCCAGGAGCGTGAAGAGCTCCCAGAGCTTCAGATAGGCCCGGTTGGGCGGGTCGGTCTTGTTCTCCAGGAACTGCACCTCGCCGTGGGCGAAGGGGCTGGAGCAGGCGGGCGAGGCCACCAGGAGGTCTCGCTCCAGGAGCGTCCAGGAGCCCAGGGGCGCGCGCGGCGGCGGCGTGCCGATGGCCATGGGCTTGGGCTTCACCGAGGGCAGCTGGGCCTCGATGAGCCGGGCGCGGCGGTGGTGGCGCACGCTCCACAGGGCCCAGTTGCGCTGGAGCGCCTTGAGCTTGTTGGCGGCGTCCGTGATGGACTCCACCCGGATGCGCTGGGGATTGAGCCAGATGTTCTGGGCCCAGGCCACGGGCCGGGGCGGCCCCGGCGCGAAAACAAGGCGGTCCACCACTTCGGTGGCGTCGCCCAGTTCGTAGACGAGTTCGTCGGTGAAGCCCTTGGGGGCCAGATAGACGGTGAAATCGGAACTCACGCTGTCGCCTCCGGGCGGCGTTGAAGCTCCCGCCCGGGGTCCCTTTAGCTCTTCGCGGTCCGCCCCGGCAAGCCCGGAGGCGCTTCCAGGCCCGCTCCCGCGCGCATTTCCCCGGCCGTCGCGCCTGGCGCTCCCCGCACGAAGCCCCGCGCGTCTTTTCGTTGACAAGCGTGGAGCGGTTTCTTACGCATTGAAGCCTTTTGCGAAAGCGTCGAATCCGGGGCGGATCACCGCCCGGGCACATTCAAAAACTGCCGGGGTCCGGGGGCTCTCCCCCGGCGGGGGACGGGGCGCGCTCCGGTCCCCTCTCTGGAGGATCAATGGCTGGCATGGTGGTGCACGGCGCCCAGTGGGGCGACGAAGGCAAGGGAAAGATCGTGGACCTGCTCACCGAGCGGGCGGACCTGATCGTACGCTTCCACGGCGGCAACAACGCGGGCCACACCCTGGTGGTGGACGGCGAGAAGACCGTGCTGCACCTCATCCCCTCGGGCATCCTGCACGCGGGCAAGCGCTGCGTGATCGGCGCGGGCGTGGTGCTCGACCCGGGCGTCTTCCTGGCCGAGGCAGACAAGCTCACGGCCAAAGGCGTGGACATGTCCCCGGCCCGGCTCGCCGTGAGCTACCGCACCCACGTGATCATGCCCTACCACAACCTGCTGGACTCGGCCCGAGAGGCCGCCAAGGCGGGCTCCAAGATCGGCACCACCGGCCGCGGCATCGGCCCCTGCTACGAGGACAAGGCCTCGCGCATCGGCATCCGCGCCGGAGACTTCCTCGACGAGGCCCTGCTGGAGCGCAAGGTGGCCGCCGCCCTGCCCGAAAAGAACGCCCTGCTGGCCGGGCTCTACGGCCTTGAGCCCCTGGAGCTCTCCAAGGTGATGGAGGCCGTGCTCCCCCTGGCCCGTCGCGTGGCCCCCCACGTGCAGGACGTGCCCGCCATGATCCAGGAGTGCCTCGCCCAGGGCAAGGGCGTGCTCTTCGAGGGCGCGCAGGGCACCCACCTGGACATCGACCACGGCACCTACCCCTTCGTCACGTCGTCCTCCTGCCTGGCGGGCAACGCCGCCGCCGGGTCCGGGGCCAGCGTGCGCGACCTGGGCGAGGTGATCTCCGTGGTCAAGGCCTACACCACCCGCGTGGGCTCCGGCCCCTTCCCCACTGAGCTCTCCTGCGCGGACGGCGAACACCTCCAGAGCGTGGGCGCGGAGTTCGGGGCCACCACCGGCCGCAAGCGCCGCTGCGGCTGGCAGGACATGCCCGTGCTGCGCGAGGCCGTGCGCCTCAACGGCACTACCAGCCTCGCCGTCACCAAGCTCGACGTGCTGGGCGGCCTGAAGGAGCTGAAAATCTGCGTGGCCTACCGCTTCCAGGGCGGCGAACTGCTCTACCCGCCCCAGCAGGAAGGCGCGCTGGCCCACGTGGAGCCCGTCTACGAAACCCTGCCCGGCTGGAGCGAGGACGTGAGCGCCTGCCGCTCCATGGCCGAGCTGCCCCAGGCCGCCAGGAACTACCTGCGCCGCATGGAGGAACTCTCCGGCGCGCCCGTGGGCATCGTCTCCGTGGGCCCCGGCCGCGAGCAGACCATCTTCCCGGGCTAGGCCCCGCACGCCATGAACGGCGCGTTCTTCGGCCTGCCCCCCCGGCAGGAGCTGGCCAGACGCCGACTGGACGACCTGGGGCGCAACCCGCCCCAGGTGCTCGTGCTGGAGGGCGGCACGGCCCCGGAACGCGAGGCCGCCGCGCTCTACTACGCCGCCGCGCTCAACTGCGCCCGTCTCCTGGAGGACCCCACCCGCCAATCGCCCTGCGGGGCCTGCCCCGCCTGCGTCCAGGTGCGCGAGCGCACCTACATGGACCTGCTCTACCTGGACGGGGCCGAGCAATCCATCAAGGTGGACGACATCCGCGAGGTGCGCCAGAAGGTGGGCGAGCCCCCCCGGGGGCCGGGCCGCCGCTTGGTCGCCCTCACCGAGGCCCAGGGGCTCACGCCCCAGGCGGCCAACGCCCTGCTCAAATCCATGGAGGAGCCCAGGCCGGGCAACTGCTTCGTGCTCCTGGCCCCCCAGCGCGAGCGCCTGCTGCCCACGCTGGTCTCGCGCTCGTGGGTTCTCACCCTGGCCTGGCCGGAGCCCTCCTCGGCCCAGTGCCCCTCCGGCGAGGGCCCGGAGGCGCCCTTCATGGATGCCCTGGAGCGCTTCTGGCACACGGGCCACGGCCTCTTCGGGCTCACGGGGTCCAAGGGCAAGCTCACCCGCCCAGTGGCCCAGCAGGTGGTGCTGGCCCTCTCCAAGGAGCTGGCACAGGCCCTGGCCGGACGCCCCTGCTCCAGACTGGGCGCGTTCTTCGCGGAGCGCCTGGGGGTTGAGGGCCTGCGCGCCCTGGACCTGCTGCTGGAGGCCGCCCAGGAGGCCCTGATCAACATGGCCAACCCCGCCCTGGTCCTGGAGCGCCTGGCCGTGCGCGTCTGGCTCCTCTCCCGCTAGCCGCCCCGCGCGGTGGGAAATAGTAATCCCCCCCCTGTTCATTTTCCTCGAATCGGGCTAAACCATGATTGAAGACTCATTCATGGACACCACGCAGTGCGAACCGTCATCCACCTCCTCCTCGCCGCCTTGCTGGGCCTCAACCCCGTCGCGCACGGGGCCTCGTCGGCCGAGCCTCCCGTGCAACTGGGGGTGGCGCTCAGCCTGAGCGGGCCGTCCGCCGACGCCTCCAGGGCCTTTGCCGAGGGCGTGCGCCTGTGGATCGAGGAGGCCAACCGCCAGGGCGGCATCCTGGGGCGGCGCGTGGAACTCCTCTGGCGCGACGACCGCTCCGACCCCGAACAGACCGCCCTGGCCTACCGCGAACTGGCCCGCGAGACCCCGCTCCTGCTTGGCCCCCCCGAACGCGTGGCCGGGTTGGCCGTGTTGCCCGTGCTCGTGCGGGCCAAGGCCCCCTGCGTTTTCCCGGCCCCCGCCACCGACAGCCTCTGGGAGGGCGGCGGCGGTTTCGCCTTCGGGCTACTGACGCCCCTCTCCGAGTGGGCAGGCGGCTTCTTCGAGATCGCCGCCCGGGAGGGCCTGGAGACGGCTGCCTCCGTGAGCGTGGACCACCCCTACGACCGCAACGTCTCCGGCAACGTGGCCAAGCTGGCCGGACGCTTCGGCCTGCGCGTGACCTTCCAGGAGTCCGTGCCGCTCGACCAGGCCGCCCGCGCCCTGGAGGCCGCCCAGAAGACACATCCCGGCGCGCTGCTGCTCTGGGGCAGCCCGCGCGGCTGCGTGGCGGCCCTGCGCGCCCTCAAGGCCATGCGCTGGAAGCCCCGGGCGCTCTACGTGTCGTCGAGCCTCTTCGAGGAGCCCCTTTCGGCCCTGGCGGGCTCCGCCGCTGACGAGGCTTTCACCGCGCTGCCCTGGGCCCCCTTCGCCGCCCGGGCCTATCCCGGCGGCGCGGAGTTCGTGCGAGACTACCACGTCGCCACCGGCCGCAACCCCGGCTACCTGGCCGCCACGGCCTACGCCGGATGCCAGGTGCTGGCCGCCGCCGCCGCCAAGGCCGGAACGCTCGACCGCGACAAGCTCCGCCTGGCCCTGGCCTCCCTGGACGTGGTGACCATCGTGGGCCGCTACGGCGTGGACCCCTCGGGACGCCAGCTGCGCCAGTTCCCCCTCACCGTGCAGTTGCGCAAGGGTCGCGAGGAGATCGTCTGGCCCGAACAGATGCGCACCGCAAGGCCCCAGGTGGCGAGGTAACCCGTGCTCGACCGCCTCTCCTTCCGACTCGCCCTGCCCGTGACCCTGGCCGTGCTCCTGCTGGGTGGCTGCCTGGCGCTCTTCGTACTGGGGGCCATCTCCCGCTTCGCCCAGGAACACGCCGAGCACGACCTGCAAAGCTACGCCCGCGAGACCAGCGCCATCCTCGACGCCGCCTACGACCAGCTTGCCGCCAGCGGACGCATGGCAGACCCCGACGAGGTGCGCGCCGCCAGGGGCCGCGCCCTGGCGGCCCTGGAGAAATCCGTGCGGGCCAACGCCATCACCTGCCTGGTCCTCGGCCCCAAGGAGCAGATCCTGCTCCAGGCGGGCATCGCCGACCCCGCCCCCCTGCTGGCGGCCGCCAAGGCCCCGGGAGGCGTGGAGGACGTCCCGGTGGGGGAAGACCGCTACCACGTGCTGCGCAGCGCATTCCCCCTGTGGAACCTGAACGTTCTCCTGGCCCGCAAGGACGCCGACTTCCCGCGTCTGGCCGCGGCCGTGCGCGACCTCTACCTGGGCGCGGGCGGCCTGCTGGTGCTGGCCCTTGTGGCGTTTCTGCTGTTCTCCCACGCCGTGGTCTCGCGGCCCGTGCGCCTCATCGCGGACGACCTGCTCCACGGCAGGCGGCCCTCTTACCGGGGCATCCGGGAGTTCGAGTCCCTGACGCGCTCCATCGGCGCGGTGATGGCCTCGCTGGACGAGCGCGAGCGCCTCGTGCGCCTCTCGCGCACGTGGTACCGCCAGATGTTCGAGGCCGCGCCCGCCATGATGTTCACCACCTCGCGCCGTGGCTGGTTCTGCGACGTGAACCTGGCCTTCATCGACCACACGGGCCTGGGCCGCGAACACCTGCTCAACGCCCCGCTCTCGGAAGTCCTGGACGTGGACCCGGACCTGCTGCAACGCCTCTGGGAGGGCGAGCCCCTGCGCCGCGCCCCGGCCCAGTTGCGCCCCGCCTCGGGACCGCCGCGCCAGGCCCTCCTGGACGCCCTGGTCACCGAGGACCCCAAGGGCGAGCGCGTGGCCCTCTTCGTGGCCATCGACGTCACCGAGGAACGCCGCGCCCGCGCGGAGCTCATCGCCGCCAAGGAGGCAGCCGAGGAGGCCAGCCGCGCCAAGAGCGAATTCCTGGCCAACGTGAGCCACGAGATCCGCACGCCCCTCAACGGCGTGCTGGGCATGCTCCAGCTTCTGGAGAAATCCGGCCTGGACCAGCGCCGCGACGACTGGGTGCGCAACGCACTGGACTGCGGGCGCTCCCTGCTCACGCTCCTGGGCGACATCCTGGACCTCTCCAGCCTGGAGTCCGGCAGCCGCCAGTGCCGCCTGGAGCCCTTCAGCGCCGTGGACATCCTGCGCGAGGTGGCCCAGCTCTACGTGCGCCAGGCCCAGGCCAAGGGGATCACCCTGGCCGTGGAGGCCGACCCCGCCATCCCCCGCACCCTCCTGGGCGACGGCGGCAGGCTGCGCCAGGCCCTCTTCAACCTGGCGGGCAACGCCGTGAAGTTCACCCCTTCGGGGTCCGTGACCCTGCGCGCCGACGCCGTGGGGCGCGACCGCCAAGGCGTCTCCCGGCTGCTTTTCTCGGTGGAGGACACGGGCGTGGGCATCGAACCGGCCAAGCTGGCCCGGGTCTTCGAGCCCTTCACCCAGGCCGACGGCTCCCACACGCGGCGCTACCAGGGCGCCGGGTTGGGCCTGGCCATCGTCCGGCGTCTGGTGCGCCTGTGGGAGGGCTCGCTGGAGATCGACTCGCAGCCCGGGGAAGGCTGCACCGTGAGCTTCACCATGCCCGTCTCTCCCGCCCCCCGGGGGGCCGAGCCCCCGCTGCCCGCCCCCGCCCACCCGGCCCAGCCCAGGCCCGGCGGGCGCGTGCTCCTGGCCGAGGACGACCCCGTGAACACCGTGATGACCATGGACATGCTCGAAAGCCTCGGCTACCTGGCCACCATCGTGGAAAACGGCGAGGAGGCCCTGAAAGCCCTGGCCCAGGAAGACTTCGACTGCCTGATCATGGACATCCAGATGCCCGGCATGGACGGCCTCACGGCCACGCGGGCCATCCGGCGCGCACCGGCCCTGGGCGAGAAGGCCCGCATCCCCATCATCGCCCTCACCGCCCACGCCCTGCCCGGAGACCGCGAGCGCTTCCTGGCCGAAGGCATGGACGATTACCTCCCCAAGCCCGTGGAGTACGACGACCTGGCCGTGGCCCTGCACCGGGCCATGGGCAAGCCCTGGCGACGCCTGCTCAGTTGAACGCTCAGCGCTCCATCTTCCTCAGATAGACGTTCTTGCCGTTGATCGTCCCGCGCAGCACGCCCCTGCCCTGGTGGAACAGGCGCACCACCTCCTTGTCGCCCGTGTAGGCGTAGACCGCCCCGGCCACCGTCTCGATTTTTCCGTTGTAATTGAATGCGTCGCTGCTCACGATGATGCCCTTGCCGCTCTTGATCCGCACGACCATCCTCTCCGTGTTGTCCAGATAGTCGCCGTCCTCGATCCTCCTTTCGGACTCGCATCCGCAAGCAAGAACGCAGAACGCCAGCACAAGGAGACGTATGATCTCCGTCTTGAACATGACTTGGTTTCTCCAGGGCGCACGCAACGAGTGATCGAAAGGGCATCGAAGCGCCCACTCCTCTCATAGCTTCACTTCCGAAAGGGGACAAGCCCGCTTTCTCACTGCCCGCAAGCCGTCCGCCGCAAGCCGTCCACCACAAGTAGGACACGGCGCGCCAGGCCCGGCGCGCCCCTCCAAAAAGGCCTTGTGAGCCCGACGCCTCAACTGCTACCCATGTCATGCCCGCCCGCGGCCCCGCCCTGCCGGGCAGCATCCCAGGAACGTTCAACAACTCCGCCCGATGGAGAGAGGTCCTCACTGTGGACGACAACTTCCTGTGCATCCACGGCCACTTCTACCAGCCGCCCCGCGAAGACCCCTGGCTCGGGACCATCCTCCCCGAAGGCAGCGCCGCGCCCTGGCTCAACTGGAACCAGCGCATCACCCGCGAATCCTACGCGCCCCTGGCCCGCGCCCGACGCCTCGACGGCTCGAGCCGCATCACCGAGGTGATGAACTGCTACGAGTGGATGAGCTTCAACGCGGGCCCCACCCTGCTCCACTGGATGGCCCAGACCGACCCCGACACCCTGCGCCTCATGGTGGAGGCCGACCGCGCCAGCGCCAAGCGCCTGGGGCACGGCAACGCCATGGCCCAGGTCTACCACCACCAGATCCTCCCCCTGGCCTCCCAGTTGGACAAGGAGCTCGAAGTGGCCTGGGCCGTGGACGACTTCACCGCCCGCTTCGGCCGCGCCCCCGAGGGCATGTGGCTGGCCGAGGCCGCCGTGGACACCGCCTCCCTAGAGGTTCTGGCCCGCGCGGGAATCGCCTTCACCGTGCTGGCCCCGCGCCAGGCCCGCGCCGTGGGCCCCCTGGAGGACGGGGCGCTCACCCCCGTGGACCAGGGCTCCCTGGACATCCGCAGGCCCTATCTGGTGCGCCTGCCCTCGGGGCGGCACATCAGCGTCTTCTTCTACGACGGCCCCCTCTCCCAGGCCGTGGCCTTCGAGCGCCTCCTGGCCGACGGCGGCGACTTCTGGCGCAGGCTCGCCGGGGCATCGGGACCCGGGCTCACGGCCCTGGCCACCGACGGCGAGACCTACGGCCACCACTTCACCTTCGGGGAAATGGCCCTGGCCTACGTGCTGGATCAGGCCCGGGAAGGACGGGGCGGCCCGCGCCTGACCAACTTCGCCGCCTTCCTGGCCGACAACCCGCCCACGCGGCGCGTGGAGCTGCACGAGCCCTCCTCCTGGAGCTGCGCCCACGGCGTGGAGCGCTGGCGCTCCGACTGCGGCTGCACCGACGGCGGCCACCCCGGCTGGCGGCAGACGTGGCGCGGCCCCCTGCGCAAGGCCCTCCAGGACGCCAAGGACGCAGCCGACCAGCACTTCTTCCAGCGCGGCGCGCTCTGCTTCAAGGACCCGCGCGAGGCCCTCACCCGCTACGGCAGGGTGCTCTCCGGCCTTGCGACCCCCGAGGCCTTCGCCCGGGACCACTTCCTGGAGCGCCTTCCCGCTCCGGAGCAGGACGCGGCCTGGAAGCTCCTGGCCATGCAGCAGTGGGGCCTGGCCTCCCTGGCCAGCTGCGCCTGGTTCTTCGACGAGATCTCGCGCATCGAGCCCGTCAACGCCATGACCTACGCCCTGCGCGCCCTGGAACTCATGCGCCGCACCGGCGGCCCCGACATGGAGGCCCCCTTCGCCGAGGCCCTGCGCCAGGCCCCCTCCAACCTGCCCGAATACGGCGACGGCGCGGGCGTGCTGCGCGCCTGCGCCCTCCCCCGGCGCGAGACCCCGGCCTCGCTCACGGCCCAGGCCCTCTGGACCCTCTGGGCAGAGGACCGCCTGCCCGCGCCCGGAGCGTCCGCCCGGGTCGCCTGGCCCGGCGTCGCGGTCACCGTCACGCCGTCCGCGCCCGGAGCGGGCAAGGTCTCCATCGCCTGGAACCTGGAGCCCGCCCCCGACGAGGCCTCCTACCGCTGGACGCCCCCGCCCTCCGATCCCGACCCGGCCCGGGACCCCCTGTCGCTCCCCGTCACGGTGACGCACCCGGGCGGCGAGGAGTCTTTCGTCCCGCGCGCGTTGCCCGTGAACAAGCGCCAGGCCCTGGCCGACGCCTTCGCGCGCCGCGCCGCCCAACGGGCCTGGGATGCCGGGAAAGCCGCCATGGCCGTGGGGGCCAACCTGGTCACGGAGCTTCAGGAGGCCCAGACCACCATGACCCTGGCCCAGCTCTGGGCCGGACAGTGGACGCATCTGGCCTGGGCCTGGCTCAACGGCCTGGAGATCGAGGGCAAGCGCCTGGAGCTTCTGAAACTCTTTCTTGGACAATGCTCCGGCGACCCCCGCGAGCGCGAGGCCCTCATGGAGCGCGTGTGCGCCCACGCGCTGGCCCTGGCCGCCTCGGACGCGCCGGACTGGACGGCCCTGTCGCTCCTGGTGGAGCGCGCCCGCTCCCTGGGCCTGCCCGAGGACTGGTGGAGCGTGCAGAACCTGCTCTGGGACCTGGGTCTGCACCATGGCGCGGGCCGCGATTTCGCCCGCCAGCTGGGGTTTGCCTGATGCGCCACCCCATCCCCGCCGCCGAGCGGCTCATCGTGGCCCTGGACGTGGACAACGCCGCCGACGCCCTGGCCATCGTCCGGGACCTGGGCGACGCGGCCCGCCACTACAAGGTGGGCCTGCAGCTCTTCCTGGCCGAAGGCTTCCCCCTGGTGGAGCGCATCATGGGCATGGGCCACCGCCTGATGCTGGACCTCAAGTTCCTGGACATCCCCCAGACCACCCACCTGGCCATGCGCGAGGCGGCCAAACGCGGCGTGCACATGGCCACCATCCATTCCCACGTCTCCAGCGTGTGCCGCGCGGCCGTGGCCGGAGCGGCGGACGGCGACACCCTGGTGCTGGGCGTCACCGTGATGACCAGCTACGGCGAGACCGAACGCGCAGAACTGGGCTACCCCGGCAGCATCGAGGACCTGGTGCTGGCCCGCGCGAGCCTGGCCCTGGCCGCTGGCTGCGGCGGCGTGGTGGCCTCGGCCCGGGAGGCTGCGCTCATCCGCCACGCCTACGGCGCGGGCTTCGTGATCGTCACCCCCGGCATCCGCCCGGCCGGTCTCGGGACCAAGGACGACCAGCACCGGATCATGACCCCCGGCAGGGCCATCGCGGGCGGCTCGGACTATCTCGTGGTGGGCCGCCCCATCACCCGCGCGGACGACTCGCGCGCGGCGGCCCTGGCAATCCAGGAGGAGATCGCGGAGGCTTTGGAGGGCCTGGAAGGGCGAGACCGATAGGTTTGACCCGACGCCGTTCGCGGAGATGCCGGACACGGCCCAGACCGCACGACCGGACCGGTCGGCTGGCGACCCCGCGACCACCCCGTTGCGCCGGGAGGCCTCATGCCGTGCGACTCCCGGCCACTCCAACGCGACGCCGGTTCCCGTGATCGGCGTCAGGCCTGGAGGCGCGCGTCCGCGTTTTTCGACCGCGACTGCATCCCGGCGCAAAGGCGCGCCCCTGGGCCGCGCGCAGCGCGGGAGCGCTCAGGGCTTCTTCGCGCCCGCGCCTTTTCCAGCTCCCGGCCCCGTTCCCTTCTCCGGTCCCCCTCCCGGGGCCTGGCCCTCCAGGACCTTCTTGACGAAGGCCTCCAGGTTGCCGCCGGTCTTCAGGCGGATGTAGCGGTCCGCCACCAGGCCCACGTAGCGCTGCGTCTCGGGGAAGGGCGGCACGCCGCCGTATTTGCGCACGGCCTCCGGCCCGGCGTTGTAGGCCGCCAGGGCCAGGCGCACGTCGCCCCCGAAGGCCGCAAGCTGGGCCTTGAGGTAGCGGCTGCCCGCGTCGATGCTCTCCTGGGGGTCGAAGGGGTCGTTCATGGCCAGGTCCCGCGCCGTGCCGGGCATGATCTGCATGAGCCCCTGCGCGCCCTTGGGCGAGACGGCCTGGGGGTCGCCGCCGGACTCGATCTCCATGACCGCGCGCACCAGGGCGGGGTCCAGGCCGTGACGGGAGCTGGCCTGCCTGATCCAGATGGCGGTCTGGGCGGGGGTGGTCCCCGGGGGCAGGCGGAAGTCTCGGTCGCCGGGCTGGTGCTCGGCGGCGGACGCGGGCGCGCCGACCAGCCAGCACAGGCAGCCCAGCAGGAGCGCGACCTGGGCGCGCGCGGCCAGCCTGCGCGGTGGGGTCGCGCGGGCCGGAGACAGCCCTCCCCGGCCCGCGCGGGCCGGACGCGCGGGCACGCCTGACAAAACGCGTGCGGCGCACGCCGCGAACGGGACGCGGGCACCGGGTGCGGGGGGCGCGATGACGTCGGGGAAGGGGGTCATGCCCCGGTTGTGTCCGAGCGCGGCGCGGATGTAAAGCGCCCCGCTAGCGCGAGGCGGCCTCCATGCGGGCCACGAAGCCGTCCAGGCGGGGCGCCTGGGCGCGCTCCGGCATGAACACCAGCCCCAGGGTGACGGGGCCGCCCGCGAACTGGAACGACTTCACCTTGGCGCGCAGCGTCTCGCAGACCGGACCGCCCAGGGGCAGTGAGAGCTCCACCATGTCGCCGGTCATCACGTTCACGATGGGCTCGCCGGCCTCCAGGTTGGCCAGCACGCGGCAGCCGCCCGCGCTCACGTCCACCACGAAGCCCTGGGCGCGGAAGTGCTCGTTGGCCACGCTCGTGGGGATCTGGCACTCCACGCGGGGGTGTTTGCGGCGCATGAGGGTCTCGATCTTCTTGGGATAGGCCAGGAAGACCAGGGGACGCGGCTTGGTGACGAACTTGGTCACGAAGGTCATGAAGCCGTAGTAGGAGCCGTGCTCCTGGAAGCGCCCGCGCAGGCCCATGCCGGGCTTGGGGCAGCTTTTCAGGCCGCAGGCCACGGGCATTTCCGCGATGAGGGCCTCGGCCCCGTCCACGCCCAGGATGAGCGACTGCTCGTAGAGGTGGCTCCCCGTGAACTGGATGTCCAGGGCGCTCAGGGCCTTGAGCTCGATCTTGCGGGCGTCGTGCACGCAGGCCGTGGCGTCGGCCAGAACGGATTCGGGCATGGGCCGGGCCTGGGGGCCGCGGCCGTTGCCGTTGCCGCCGGGCGCGGTCCTGCGGCGCAGCTCCTCCACGGCCAGGAGGCGTTCCACGAATCGCTCCACCCGGGCGCGGGTGAGGTCGCCCGGGGGAAAGGCCAGGCCCATGGAGAGTTCGCCGCCCGTGAGGGTCCGCGCGCAGACCTGTCCTGCCAGGCGGTCCATGCCCGGCCCGTTCATCACCAGGCGCACTTCACAGAGGTCTCCGGGCTTGAGTTCCCCGGCGCGCGGGGCCAGGCTCAGGTCGGCGGTGACGCGGCAGCCGCCCAGGCTCACGTCGCGCACGTGGGCCGCGAAGCGCGCCCCCGCGATCTCCACCTGAGCGGGGATCAGGCACTTCACGCGCGGATGGCGTCGCAGGGCGCGGGCCTGGAAGCTGACGGGCCAGCCCAGGAAAAGCACGGGCAGCGGCTGGCGCAGGGCCGAGAGCACCGTGGCCTCGCACTGGCAGACCACGCCCTCGTTCTCCAGGCACAGGCGCACGGGCTGGCCCTCGGCCAGGCCGTTCTTGGCCAGGACCGAAGGCGGCGTCTTGACCATGAGGAACTCGCCGGGCTTCACCCCCAGCACCACCACCCTGCAGCCCGGGTCGCCCGGGCGTGTCTGGAGCACGGCCGGATGCCCCGGAGTGAGCAGCAGGGACTGCTCCTGGTCAACGGCCGGAGACTCGCCGTGCGGATCGGGCTCGTCCAGGAGTGTTCGGTTCATGCGGCTTCCCGTTCGCCCGGGGGCGGATGCAGTAACGCCGGGGGGACGCCCCGGCTCGCACGGCTCCGGGAAACGCTAAACCAAGCCGATGGCGTTGAAAAGAGAGGAAATCCCTCCTTGTTTGCGCGAGAGGGGTCTTCTCAGAGCCTGCGGGCGCTTTCGGGCTTGAGGCCGCGCCGCCCCGCCAGGGCCTCGTCCAGGAGCGCGAGCCCCGCCTCGCGGTCCCTGGGCATGCGCAGGCGCAGGGGCACGTGGTTGGAGGCGTGGTCGGCCAGGAAGAGGCCGCGCTCCATGTGGGCGTGCTCCAGCAGGGCGCGCAGCTCGCGCACCATCTCCGGCCCCTCGGGCAGGACGAAGCGCCCCTCCCGGATGCGCCGCCACAGGGGCGTTCCCGGCACGGGAATGAGCGTGAGCGCCGCCGCGTGGTGGGGCGAGAGCGCGGCCAGGGCCTCCCCGGTGAGCCGCGCGTGGCGCTCGGAGCCCTCCAGGCCGCCCAGCCCCGTGATCACCGTGACGGAGAGCCGAAGCCCCGCGTCCATGACCATGCGCCCGGCCGCGAGGATTTCCCCCGCCGTGGAGCCCTTGTTCATGGCTTCGAGCACCGCGTCGTCGCCGGATTCCAGGCCCATGTACACGGTGTCCAGGCCCAGGGAGGCCAGCCGGGCCAGGTCGTCCCGGGATTTGCCCTCCAGGCCCAGGGCGCTGGCGTAGGCCCCCACGCGCCCCACGCGCGGCAGGCGCTCGCGCACGCGGGCGAACACGCGCTCCAGGCGCTCCATGGGCAGGGTGAGGGCGTCGCCGCCGCACAGGAAGAGCCTGCGGTTGCCCCCCAGGCGCGCCGCCGCCCAGTCGATGTCCTCGAAGACGCGGCCTTCGGGGATCACGGCGAAGCGCTGGCCCACGTAGGCCCCGCAGAAGGCGCAGGCGTTGCGCGAGCAGCCCGCGCTCACCTGAAGCAGGATGCTGTCGGCCTCGCTGGGCGGGCGGATGATGGTCCCTTCGTAGTGCACGGCGCTCGGTTACCGTTTGTCGGGCGTGCAGGCGGACGTGTCGGGGTCGCACGGGGAGACCGCCACCTGGTCGCGTCCTGCGGCCTTGGCCTGGTACATGGCCGTGTCGGCGGCCACGAGCAGGCGGTCGAAAAGCACGCCCGAGGGCTGGACGAAGGTGTTCAGGGTGGCCACGCCCACGCTCACGGTGACGCCGCCCGCGTTCAGGGGGGCTATGCGCGCGTCCTTGACGGCCTCGCGCACGCGCTGGGCCAGGATGAGCGCGTCCTCGCGCGTGGTGTCGGCGCACAGCAGCAGGAACTCCTCCCCGCCCAGGCGGCCCAGGATGTCGGCCCCGCGCGCCGTGCGCCGCAGCACCGAGGCCACGCCGGCCAGCACGAGGTCGCCCGTGGCGTGGCCGTGGAGGTCGTTGACGGCCTTGAAGTTGTCCAGGTCCAGGAGCAGGCAGGCGCAGGACAGGCGGGTGCGCGCGCAGAGCTCCACGAGGCGCGGCCCTTCCTCCATGAGGTAGCGGCGGTTGGGCAGGTTCGTGAGGGCGTCGGTGAGGGCCATGGTTTCCAGGGCGCTCACGTCCAGGACGATCTTTTCGCGCATGATCTCGTAAGTCCGGGCCAGCGTGTCCAGTTCGCGGGGGACGCGTCCCGTGGGCAACGCGGGGAGGGGCAGGTCGTAGCGGCCCTGGGCCAGTTGGGAGGCATGGTCGGCCAGCGGCTCCACCACCGCGCCGATCCGACGGGCGAAGCCCAGCACCAGCGGCAGGAGCACCACGAACGATACGATACCCGCCGCGAACACCACCCCCACCACGGGGCGCACGGCGTCCCGGAGGGTCTCCTTGGGCGTGGCCGCCACCAGCCGCCAGCCGGGCACGGAAAGCGGCAGGGCCATGGCCATCATGGCCGTGCCGTCGCGGCGCAGGTAGGTGAACTCCTGCGCCTCGCCCTGGAGGCCCTCCTGGGAGGGCTGCGCGGCGCCGGGGTTGGGCACGAGCTGTTCGTCGCCGGCCACCACGGCGCCCACGCGGTCCAGCAGGAAGGTCTGGCCCTCGTAGTCCAGCCGCGCGCCGCCCACGGCCTGGACGATCACGTCCGGGGAGATGGGCGCGAAGACGATGCCCCGGAACTCGCCGCCGGGGCCCTGGACGGGGGCGGAAAAGATGATCAGCCGCGCGCCCGTGGCCCGGCCCACGATGAGGTCCGTGATGTAGGGGCGTCCCTGGCGGCCTTCCTTGAAATACACGCGGTCGCCCAGGTAGAGGCCGGGCTTGGCCACGGTGTCCAGCACGGTAAGCCCCAGGGCGTCCACATACACCAGGCCCCGGAATTCGGGCATCACGGCCACGAAGCGGCGGAAGTCTCCTTCGGCCTGGGCGGGGTCCGGGGCCTTGAGTTCGGGCTGGTCGGCCAGCCGGATCACGTCCCGCTGGCGGTCGGCCAGCCAGGTGTCCACGAAGTGCCGCTGCAGCTTGAGGGTGAGCAGCATCTCGGCGGCGTAGCGCTCGTGCAGGCGCTCGGAGAGGTAGTAGGAGAGAAAGCCCGCCATGAGCAGGCAGGGGAGCAGCGTGGAGACCAGGGCGTGGACCCTCAGATGGGAACGCAAGGGCCAGGACGGAGGAAGAAGCATGAAGGGCGCTCCGCGGGCAAGGTGACCGGCCCACGCCGGAAGCAGGGATCACACGCCTCGGGTTGTCGCTCGAAACGTTGCCCTGAATCCCGGCGCGTTGTCAATGCGGGGGGAGGCAAAGCCTCACCCCGCCGTCTGCTCCCACGCCTCCCAGGCCTCCCGGGCGCGCCTGGCATAGAGGGCCTTGCGCGAGTCCTTTTTGGCGCGCTCGGTCAGCTCCGGGGTGAGCCCGTAGTTCACGTTGGAGGGCTGGAACTTCTTCACCGGACGGCGCAGGTGGGCCAGGAGCGCCCCCAGGCACGTCTCCCCTGGGGGCAGCGTGAGCCCGCGCCCCAGGTGATGGCCCAGCCACAGGCCGCAGGCCGCGCTCTCCACGTAGCCCTCCACACCGGTGATCTGCCCGGCCAGGAACACCCCCGGGCGCGCCAGAAGCTCCAGCACGGGCGAGAGCACCTTCGGCGCGTTCACGTAGGTGTTGCGGTGGATGGAGCCCAGGCGCGCGAACTCGGCCCGCTCCAGCCCCGGGATCATGCGGAAGATGCGCTCCTGCTCGGGGTATTTAAGCTTGGTCTGGAAGCCCACCAGGTTGTAGCAGGTGGCCTCGCGGTTCTCCGGGCGCAGCTGCACCACGGCGTAGGGCCTGCGCCCGGTGCGCGGATCGGTGAGCCCCACGGGCTTCATGGGCCCGAACACCAGGGTCTTGAAGCCCCGGTCGGCCAGGGCCTCCACGGGCATGCAGCCCTCGAAGTGCAGCTCCTTCTCGAACTCGCGGGGCACCACGCGCTCGCCGTCCAGGAGGGCCTGGTGGAAGGCCGTGTATTCGTCCTTCTCCATGGGGCAGTTGAGGTAGTCGCCCTCGCCCTCCTCCCAGCGCGACTGGGAGAACACCTTCTCCCGGTCGATGGAGTGGGCGAAGACGATGGGCGCGATGGCGTCGTGGAAGTAGAGGCTCTCGCCGCCGATGGCGGCGGCCAGGCTCTCCGAGAGCGCCTGGGAGGCCAGGGGGCCGGCGGCCACCACCACATGGTCGAAACCCTGCAGGGCGGGGTCGTCCAGGCTCTCCACCTCGCGGCGCGTAACGCTCACCAGGGGCTCGGCCTCCACGGCGGCCGTGAGCCGGGCCGTGAAGAGCTCCCGGTCCACGGCCAGGGCCTTGCCCGCGGGCACGCTCACGGCGCGGGCAGCCTCCAGCACGACGCTGCCCAGGCGCTCCATCTCGCGCTTGAGAAGCCCCACCGCGCTCTCCGGGTCGTCGGAGCGCAGCGAGTTGGAACACACCAGCTCCCCGAGGCCCGCGCCGGAATGGGCCGGGGTCATGCGCCCGGGGCGCATCTCGAAGAGGGTCGAGGCCTTGCCCGCGCGGGCCAGGGCCAGGGCGCACTCGCACCCGGCCAGTCCGCCGCCGATCACCGCATACCGTGAGGCCATCCATGCTCCTTCTTGCCACCGCGTGGCGAAAATCGTACGTTTACGGGCCGGACGCCCGGCCCTCAAGGAAAAAAACATGCACCCCCTGCTCGCCCTCGACGGCCTCGGCGTGGCCTTCGACACCCCCCTCGGCCCGGCCCCTGCCGTGGACTCCGTGAGCTTCGCCCTGGAAAAGGGCGAATCCCTGGGCCTGGTGGGCGAATCGGGCTGCGGCAAGACCGTGCTCTCCCTGGCGGTGCTGGGGCTCGTGCCGCCTCCCGGGCGCGTCACGGGAGGGCGCATCCTCTTCGAGGGGCGCGACCTGCTCACCCTGGGCCCCGAGGCGCTGCGCGGCGTGCGCGGCGCGGGCATCGGCATGGTGTTCCAGGAGCCCATGACGTCGCTCAACCCCGTGATGCGCGTGGGCTTCCAGACGGCCGAGCCGCTCATGCTCCACAAGGGCCTGGACAAGGCCCGCGCACTGGAGCGCGCGGCGGAACTCTTCGCCCAGGTGGGCCTGCCCGATCCCGGGCGCGTGCTGCGGGCCTACCCCCACGAACTCTCGGGCGGCATGCGCCAGCGGGTGATGATCGCCATGGCCCTGGCCTGCGAGCCCAGGCTCCTCATCGCGGACGAGCCCACCACGGCCCTGGACGTGACCATCCAGAAACAGATCCTGGAGCTTCTGGCCTCCCTGGCCCGGGAGCGGGGGCTTTCCATGCTGCTCATCAGCCACAACCTGGGCGTGGTGGCCCGCACCTGCGCCCGCGCCGGGGTGATGTACGCGGGCAGGCTGGTGGAGCTCTCCCCCGTGGAGGCCCTCTTCGAGCGCCCGCTCCACCCCTATTCGCAGGGGCTGCTGGCCTCTCTGCCCAGACTGGGCGAGCGCCACCGGCTCACCCCCGTGGCCGGGGCCGTGCCGCCCATCCACGGCCTGCCCCCGGGCTGCCACTTCCACCCGCGCTGCCCCAGCGCCTTCGAGCCCTGCCGCCGGGAGGCCCCGCCCGCCTTCGCCCCCGAGCCGGGCCGCGCCGTGCGCTGCTGGCTCCACGCCCCGGAGGCGCGCCCGTGACGCCCTGCCTGGAATTCCGCGACGTGCGCAAGGCCTACCGCGTGCGCCGGGGCCTGCTGGGCCGCGTCGCCCTGGTGCACGCCGTGGACGGCGTGGACCTCCGCGTGGCCCCGGGCGAGACCGTGGGCCTGGTGGGCGAATCCGGGTGCGGCAAGTCCACCCTGGCGCGCCTGGCCACGGGGCTCGCGCCGCCCACGTCGGGCTCGGTGCTCCTGGAGGGGCGCGACCTGAACGCGGACCCCGCCCTCCAGTCGGAGATGCCCGAGATCGTCCAGATGGTCTTCCAGGACCCCGTCTCCTCCCTGGACCCGCGCATGCGCGTGGGCCGCTCCGTGGCCGAAGGCCTGGAGGCCCGGGGCGTGGGGGACAAGGCCTCGCGCCGGGAGCGCGTGGCCGAACTTTTCGCCATGGTGGGGCTCTCGCCCTCCCAGGCGGAGAACTACCCGCACCAGTTCTCGGGCGGGCAGCGCCAGCGGGTGGCCATCGCCCGCGCACTGGCCCTGAACCCCCGGCTGGTGGTGCTCGACGAGCCGGTCTCGGCCCTGGACGTGTCCATCCAGGCCCAGGTGATCAACATCCTGGAAGACCTGAAGCAGCGCCTGGGGCTCACCTACCTCTTCATCTCCCACGACCTGGCCGTGGTGAGCCACCTCTCCGACCGCGTGGCCGTGATGCGCCGGGGACGCCTGGTGGAGCTGGCCCCGGCGGCGGCCCTTTACGCCGCGCCGCTTCACCCGTATACACGCCTGCTCCTGGACGCCGTGCCCGACCCCCACGGCAGGGCGCGCCCGGAGACCGGAGCGGGCCAGCCCGCGGACCCCGGCGACGCCCCCACGGGCTGCCCGCACGCGCCACACTGCGCCAAGGCCCGCGAGGCCTGCGCCGAAACGCCGCCGCCCTGGCGCGAGGCCGGGCCGGGCCGCTTCGTGCGCTGCCACGCCCCATGAACCCTTAAGGAGCCAAGCCTGATGATCGACCAGCAAGAAACCCTGATCAAGGACATCATGCGCGTGTTCATCCTGGAACACTGGGCGCGCTTCTACCACGCCGCCGAGCGCGACGGGAAGACCTGGCTGGAACTGCCCGAGGCCGTGCTGGAAGACTGCCGCGCCAAGCACCCGGACCTGGCCCCCCTGCTGGAGGAGGCCAACGGCAAGGAACTGACCTACGAGGGCTCCTGCACCAGCGTCGGGGCCTTCGTCTGCACCCTCTACGACGGGACCAAGTACGGCCAGGGCGTGGTGCTCAAGGGGCTGGATTCCAGGGCCTTCAAGATCGAGCAGCACATGTTCGGCCTGTGGCTCAAGGGCCACGAGAGCTACCTGGACCAGCACGCCCTCTCCTACGACGACTGGCTGGAGATGATCACCAACTGGAACCTCATGGACCAGGTGAAGGCCTTCCGCCAGAAGCTGGAGCAGACCCCGGCCCAGGACGCCAAGGCCGCGCCCACGCACTGAGTTCGGGCTGAACCGCTACCCTTTGTCTTGAACGGCGCACAAAGGCTCCCGACCCGAGGACAGGGGCGGGAGCCTTTGTTCAGCCAACTGAACAGGGCATTCCGTCCATTACCTGATCCTTTCCACGATGGCCGCGCCAAGGTGATTTTCCGTGATCTTGATGGCGGGAGAGTTGGACAAGGTGTGCATGTAGGCATGGTGCACGGTCAGCACCAGGTCTTGCAGTTCCTGATCGTCCTCCAATTGTTCCACGGTCAGGCCGATCTTGCTGCGTGCGTCATCGACGGATAAGTGCTTACCATGGTTGATCTGATGCCCAAAGCGCACCAGTTCGTCCGTGACTTCTTTCGCCAGTGCATGCGCATTGGGCTCGCCAGCGAACATGTTGGACTCGAGCCAGTCCCTGACCAGTTCTTCCGACCATCTGCACGCGTTCTCACACTGGGCGATGAACGTAGGATGGTATTTTTCGATGATCACCCGCCATATTTCAGCCCGCGAAGGGTCTTCCTTGACCTCCCGCATCGCGCGCTCGAATTCGTCCTTCACTCCCTTGGCGGAGATGAACCCGAACTGAGGATCGATCGGTCCGATGCTGGATTGTTTCCCCATGAGGATGGACTTGCACGAGCAGGCGATCATTGTCCCGGCCGACATGGCCAGTTGAGGGATGATGGCCCGGATGTCGGTTCCGAACATCCGGCGAAGGTAGTCCACTATGGACTCCGTGGCGTTGATGCTCCCGCCCGGCGTATGCAGGATCAGGTCGAGCCCCTTGGATCGATCCAACCCGTGGACGGCGTTCATGAAGCCGTTCATGTCCAGGTCGGTGATCTCCACCCCCTGTAGGTTCGGCTTTTGCAGCCAGCCGGAATAATAGCCGATGAGGTTCCGTCCAGTCTTTTCATGCAGACGCTGGAGATACTCCCGGCGGACCGAGTCCAGCGCGGCAGCCCCCTGGTTGTAGGAGGCAATCTGCTCAAGAACCCGATTCCAACTGGGCATCCAAAACCTCGGAGCAGCAGGAGTGGGATCGGTAGACGGTGTCCACAGGTTGCAGAAGCGTGCAGGGGGTGAACGCCGTCAAGGTTTTGCCCCGGCTGTCGCGCGCGCGGTTCACGCCCAGTTCCTTGAAAGCCCTCTCGATTTCCTGGAGCCGGTCCCTGCTGAATGGAAGCTCAGCCATGGTGCACCTCCTGGGAGGAGATATGCAAAAAACAGGCGAGAGGCGTCAACCCTACTTCCAGGCCGGGGCGCGCCCTCACGCCCCCGGGGGCAGGCGCAGCACCTTGGCGTTGACGAACTCCAGCAGCCCCGAGCGGCCCAGCTCCCGGCCGTAGCCCGAGTCCTTCACCCCGCCGAAGGGCAGGCGCGGGTCGCTCTTGAGCAGCGTGTTCACGGCCACGTTCCCGGCCTCGATGTTCCCGGCCAGCTTGGCCCCCAGGGCCAGGTCGCGCGTCCAGACGCTGGCCCCCAGGCCGTAGCGGGTCTGGTTGGCCAGGCGCAGGGCCTCGCCGGGGCCGTCCACGCTCGTCACGCTGGCCACGGGGCCGAAGACCTCCTCCTCGAACACCGGCATCCCCGGCCGCACCCCGGCCAACACTGCGGGCCGGTAGAAGAAGCCCTCCCCGGGCACGGGGCCGCCCTCCAGGATCATGCGCGCGCCCATGTCCAGGGAGCCCCGCACCTGGCGGTCCAGGGCCTCGCGCAGGTCGGCCCGGGCCATGGGGCCGATGCGCGTCTCGGGTCGCAGGGGGTCGCCCATCTTGAGCAGCCCCACCGAGCGCGTCAGGCGCTCCTCGAACTCCCGGACCACCTGGCGGTCCACCAGGAAGCGCTTGGCCGATATGCAGGTCTGGCCCGCGTTGTAGAAGCGCGCGCCCACGGCGGTGTGCACGGCAAGGTCCAGGTCGGCGTCTGCCAGCACGATGAAGGGGTCGGACCCGCCAAGCTCCAGCACGCACTTCTTCACGGCGCGCCCGGCGGCCTCGGCCACGGCCGCTCCGGCCCGGCGCGAGCCGGTGAGGCTCACGGCGCGCACGCGCGGGTCCTCCACCACGGCGGCCACGCGTTCGTCGCGCACCACCAGGGCGCGGTAGAGCCCGTCGGACATGCCCACGCCGGAAAGCGCCTCCTCCAGGGCCAGGGAGCAACCCGTCACCGAGGGGGCGTGCTTGCACAGGAAGGCGTTGCCCGCCAGCAACGCCGGGGCCGCCGCGCGCAACACCTGCCAGAAGGGGAAGTTCCAGGGCATCACCGCCAGCACGATGCCCAGGGGCTCGTGCACGATGCGCGCGCCCTGGGGAGCGCCCTCGGGGGTCTCGGGGGCGAGCATGGCCGGGCCGTGGTCGGCGTAGAAGCGACAGACGTTGGCGCAGCGGGTGATCTCGGCCAGGGATTCCCCGATGGGCTTGCCCATTTCGGCGGTGATGAGCCGGGCGTAGTCCTGCGCGCGTTCCGCGAGGTTGTCGGCCACGCGGCGCAGGCATTCGGCGCGCTCGTCCAGGCGGAAGTTGCGCCAGCAGCGTTGCGCGTTGCGCATGTCGGCGAGAATGGCCTCCACCTGTGCGGGAGTGTGCTCCTCGAAGGAGGTGGCCTCGCGGCCCGTGGCGGGATTGATGCTCTTGAAGGGTGTCATGGGGTCTCCCAAACGCAGGCGTCCGGCCTGGGCCGGACGCGAGGGGGGTACAGGAGGGGGGGCGGGATGTCTAGTGGGCCTGGGCCACCTGCTTGCCGGAGGCGGCCTTCTCGGCGGCCACGATCTTGAAACCCTCCTCGATGAGCCGGGTGGCCTCGCGCTCGCGCACGCGGCGGTTCCTGGCCCCGAGCACCACGGCCACCAGGCGCGTGTCGCCGCGCTTGGCCGTGACCACGATGTTGTAGCCCGAGGCGCAGACGAAGCCGGTCTTCAGGCCGTCCACGCCCTCCACCCGGCCGAGCAGGGTGTTGGAGTTGTGGCGCACGCGGTTGTTGTGGGTGAACTCGGTCATGGAGTGGATGGAGAGGCTTTCGGGGAAGCGTTTGAGGTAGGCGCTGGCCAGGGTGGCCATGTCGCGGGCGGTGGTCACCTGTTCGTCGTGGGGCAGGCCGTTGGGGTTGAAGAACTGGGAATTGGTCATGCCCAGTTCCTTGGCCTTGCGGTTCATGGCTTCCACGAAGGGGGTGATGTCGCCCTTGCCCAGGTATTCGGCCACGGCCACGCAGCCGTCGTTGGCCGAGGCGATGGCGATGCCTTTCACCAGGTCGTCCAGGGCCACCATCTCGCCGGTCTTCAGGCGCATGGTGGAGCCGCCCGCGTGGCTGGCGGCCTCGCTGACGGGGATGGACTGCTCGAGCTTCAGGGAGCCGTCGCGCACCAGTTCGTTGACCAGGTAGAGCGTGAGCACCTTGGTGAGCGACGCCGGGGGGATGGGCACGTCGGGTTCCTGGGCGAAGAGCACGCGTCCGGTTTCCATGTCCTGCACCATGGCGGCCCTGGTGGCCACGCCGAACTCGCCCTTGAAGGAGTCCGGCAGAACGGGCTTGGCCGGAGCGGGCTCGGCCTGCAGGGCGCGCTTGCGGCCCTTGGAGCCGCGCTCCTCCTTGGGGGATTTCTCCTTGACCGGGGCATCCTTGGCGGCGGTTTTGCGCTCCTTGGAGGGCTTCGCGGTGGCCTTGGCGTGCCGGGCCTCGTCCTTGGAGGAGGCGGATTTCTTGTCTTCCTTGGAGGGCTTCTTGGCGGAGGACGAGGACTTGTGGGCCGGAGCCTTCGAGGCGCTTTCCGTGGAACGCGCCTGTTTCTTTTCGGGCTGGGAGGATTTCGCGCCAACCAAATGGGGGGACAACAGCAGGGAGAAGATGGTCAGTACGACAACCAGCACCGTCCACTTGCGCATTCCGTCGAACTCCTCGAGGTTTCAGGCAGGATTGAGGCAGGCGTCGGCCCGGGGAGACCAGGGAGACGCGTCCGGGCGCTGCGCCCGGGATCGGACAGGGGGCGGACATGCAAGCGGGCCGCCCGTTCCCGGACAGCCCTAGCCCAACAACGCCGGGCAGTGCAACCCATTTTTCACGCTTTCGGACTCGTCATGCATATCAGAAATGCAATGCTGCATTCCGGAAGCGTCCCGTTACAGTGGTTCGGCAGTCCAGCGGGGGAGGCGCCGCACCGGGACTGGCGTCTCAACTATCAGGAATCAATTGATTTTAACAAGAGGCACGCAGAACTATTGCGCCTTCTCCGGCGCGGGCGCGGGTTCGGGTGCCGCCTGAGGGACAGGAGCGGGCGGGGCGGGCGGCGGGGTCAGGCGGGCCACGTCGCCCGCCAGCTGGCTCACCAGCAGTTCGGCCGCCGTGGCCAGGGAGCGCAGGTCGGTTTTGGCGTAGGCGCTGCGCGCGGCCACGATGCTGCCCGTGGCCACGTCGATGAGCCGCGCGTCCAGGCGCACGGAGCCCCCCGTGCGCGCCACCGAACCCGTGAGCACGCCGCGCGCGCCCACCATGGCCCCTATGGCCTGGGCCACGCTGCCGGGCGCGTCGGAGCTCTGGCCGAACTGCATCTCGTCGAGCACCTTCTTGAGCGCCGCGCGCTCCACCACGGAAAACGAGCCCGCGTTGACCGCGGCCGTCACCAGAAACTCGGCCGTGAGCCGTCCCAGGTTCTCCTTCTGGGCCTCGGCCGTCACGGCGTCGAACTCCAGAATGGCGATCTTGTAGGGCTCGGCGGCCCGGGCGGGGCTGGCGAAGTGGAAGAACAGGAAGAACAACGCGGAAAGAGCTGTGCGCATGGCGGCCTCCGGAACGCGCGGACCATACAGCGAAGCGCCGCGCCCCGCAAGGAGCGTCCGCCCACCTCCCGCGCCCGGGCGTGGGCCTGGGGGGAACGCCCCGAAAGGACGCGCCCCCGAAACGAAGAACGCCGGGCGGCCAATGGCCGCCCGGCGTCCCGGAAAGACCGTGGTTGCCGCGTCTACTGGCGCACGGAGCGCTCGAAACGCGATTCCTTGCGCTCGATGAGGTAGCGGGCGAAGTCCTGCGCGTCCATGAACACCACGTCCGGGGAACCGGCCTTGGGCGCGGCGGGGGCGAACTGGCCGAGCATCCCGGCGTCCTCGTGGACCCACCACTTGCCCGCCGGAACGCGCACGCCGCAGCAGGGGGTGGTCATGTCCTGGGCGGCGTAGCCCCAGCGCTGGCCCTTGAATTTGGGCATGTTGGTGCACACGCTTTCCACCAGGGCGTCCATGTCGGCGTCGGTGATCTCGGACTTGCGCTTCCAGTAGTCCAGACGGCGCACCTCCACGGCCAGCTTGCGGATCTCGCCGTAAAGCTCGTCCAGGGTGGGCGTGGCGTGGGAGAAGGTGCGGCGGCGCTTGTCCGGGTCCGTCACGTAGTAGTAGGCGTAGCCGTGCTGGGGCTCGTCCTCGCCCGTGCGGGCCACTTCGAAGCCCTTGGGGAGCACGTCGGCCACCAGGCGGCGCAGGTTCATGGGAACGCAGTTCATATCCAATCTCTTGATTTTTTTCGATTTTTATATTGCATCAAATGCAAAGCCTCATGTAATTATACTTCCTTTCGCGTCTTGTAAAGGGCCGGCCCGCGACGTTTCCGCGACGCCCAGAACAGCGTCCAGGCGTGACAAGGGGACCGTTTCGGTCTACACTGGGCAAGGAGGCGGCCATGAAATATATCATCTTCGAGGATTTCGCGGGCCATCCCGCCCCCATCCTGTTCCCCGCCCGGGTCAGCCACGGAGAGATGCGCGAACTGGTGCCCTACTCCACGGTGCTCTCGGCGGGCTACGTGGAGCACGCGGGCGGCAGCCTGCGGGTGCACGGCCACTCCGTGTCCCTGGGCGCCAAGGCCCGCCCGGAGGACTTGGCCGTCATCGAGCGCCACCTCGCGCCCGAGGCCTAGCTTTTTGCGCTCCGGCCCGCTAGAAGCGGCGGAGTTTACCTTTCAATCCATCCCCATCAGGAGATTCACGTGGAAGAATTCGAAATCGATCCCCAGGACCTGCTCCTGGAAAACGCCCTGCGCGTTGTGTTCAAGGCCGCCGAAATGCTCGACGCCGAAGAACTGACCACCTCCGGCCTCAAGGACCTCTCGGGCGCCCTGCGCGACGCCACCGAGGTGATCCTCTCCATCGAGTCGGCTTGCGGCTGCGGCCACGACCACGACGAAGAAGAAGAACAGGCCTAGCCACCGAGCCATGGTCCACGCCCGCAAGATACTGTTCCTGATCACCTTCCCGGTGCTCACGGCCATCGTCTCCTGCCTGTGCTGGCTCATGGCGCCCCTCGGGACCAACGCCCGCCCGGCCCACGCCATTCAGTGCGCGTGGGCCAGGCTGGGCCTCCTGCTGGCGGGCGTGCGCGTGCAGGCCGACCTCTCCCGGCTCGACCCCTCCAGCAACTACGTCTTCATGGCCAACCACCAGAGCCATTTCGACATCCTGGCGCTCTTCGCCGTGCTGCACCGCTGGAACCTGCGCTTCGTGGCCAAGGAGGAACTCTTCAAGATCCCCCTCTTCGGCCCGGCCATGCGCCGCACCGGGCACATCGCCATCCTGCGCGAGAACTCCCGCAAGGCCATGCGCTCCATCGACGAGGCCGTGGACGCGGCCAAACGCGGCCTCTCGATCCTCATCTTTCCCGAAGGCACCCGCGCCCGCACCAGCGAGCACCTGGGCGACTTCAAGATCGGCGGCATGATCATGGCCCTCAAGTGCGGCCTTCCCGTGGCCCCCCTGATCATCACCGGCACACGCGCCGTGCTGCCGCGCGGGGCCACCCTGCCCTCCCCCGGAGTGGTGCGCGTCGAGGCCCTGGAGCCCTTCCAGCCCGCGGAGCGTTTCACCCTCAAGCAGCGCGAACACTTCAAGGACTGGTTCAAAGGGCACATGGACCAGGCCTATCAGGAGCGCCGCCCATGAGCCGAGACGTCACCCTCTACCCCCTGGGCGGCCTGGGCGAGATCGGCATGAACTGCCTGGGAGTGGGCTGCGGCGACTCCCTCGTCCTGGTGGACTGCGGCCTCATGTTCCCCGAGGACTACCTCTTCGGCGTGGACGTGGTGATCCCCCGCTTCGACTTCATCCTGGCCCGCAAGGAACACCTCAAGGCCATCGTGCTCACCCACGGCCACGAAGACCACATCGGCGCGCTGCCCTGGCTGCTCCCCTACGTGGACGCCCCCATCTACGGCTCGCCCTTCACCCTGGCCCTGGTCTCCAAGAAGCTCGAGGAGCACGACCTGCTCAAGTTCGCCGACCTGCGCCCCGTGGAAAAGAACGACCGCGTGCAGATCGGCCCCTTCGCCTTCAATTTCTTCCAGGTCTGCCACTCCATCGTGCACAGCTACGGCCTGGGCATCGAGACCCCCGTGGGACGCTTCGTCCACACCGGCGACTTCAAGATCGACCGCTACCCCCTGGACGGACACCTCACCGACCTCGACGCCTTCACCCGCTTCGCCGACCCCGGCGTGCTCTGCATGCTCTCGGACTCCACCAACGTGGAGCGCGAGGGCTTCGCCCTCACCGAAATGGAGATCAAGCAGTCCCTGGCCGAAATCTTCCGCAAGGCCGAGGGGCGCATCATCATCACGCTCTTCTCCAGCCACATCCAGCGCATGCAGGAGATCTTCGACCTGGCCCACGACACCGGCAAGCGCGTGGCCGTCTCCGGCAAGAGCCTGTCCAACAACATCGACATCGCCCGCGACCTGGGCTACCTGCGCATGCCCACCGGCGTCTGGGCCTCCATGGACGAGCTGGCCGGGCTGCCCCCGGGAAAGAGCGTGCTCATGGTCACCGGCTCCCAGGGCGAGCCCCTCTCCGCCCTCTCGCGCCTGGCCACCGGCGAGCACCGCCAGCTGAAGATCCGCCCCGGCGACCTGGTGCTCATGAGCTCGCGCTTCATCCCCGGCAACATCCGCGCCATCCACAAGCTCATCGACAAGCTCTACCGCCTGGGCGCGGAAGTGCTCTACGAGCGCGTCCAGGCCATCCACGCCTCGGGACACGCCCACCGCGAGGAGCTCTCCATCATGCTGGGCGCGGTGCGGCCCAAGTTCTTCATCCCCGTGCACGGCGAGTTCCGACACCTCGTCAAGCACCGCCGCCTCGCCCTGGAACACGGCGTGGCCCCCGAACGCGCCCTGATCATCGAGGACGGCCAACCCGTCACCTTCCTGGCCGAAGGCGGCATCCGCCTGGAAGACCCCATCCTCGTGGAACAGGTCTACGTGGACGGCAAGGGCGTGGGCGACGTGGGACAGACCGTGCTCAAGGAGCGCCAGCTCCTGGCCGGCGAAGGCATGGTCATCGTCATGATCGTGCAGGACGAGAAGACCGGCGAGATCATGATCGGACCCAACCTGATCTCCAAGGGCTTCGTCTTCGAACAGCAGTACTCCCACGTGCTCGAAGACGCCAAATGCGTGATCCTCGACACCGTGGACACCGTGCCCCCGGGCAACGCCGACAAGCTCAAGGAGCGCATCCGCTCCTCCCTGCGCCGCTTCTTCCGCAAGGTGCTCGACCGCGACCCCGTGGTGGTGCCCCTGGTGATCACGCTGTAACGGGGCGCTGCCCCGGACCCCGCCAGGGCTCCGCCCTGGACCCGCCGGTGGGAGAGCCTCCCCCCGGACCCCGCCAATTGCTTCGCGCCCTTCAGCGGGCGGCCTCGCGCGTGCTGTCCTGCCCCACCTCCGCACTCATCCCAGCCCGTCCCGGGGGCGGGGATGGGTGAACCAGCCATCTACGGCCGCGCGCCCACCGGCCCGCCCAGGGCGTGCTCCAGGCGCACCAGGGCCTGGCGCTCCTCCTTGAGGGCCTCGTTGTGCTCCAGCCGGGCGCGCAGCAGGTCCAGTTCCGCGTGCAGGGCCTCCAGGTCGGAGAGCTGCATGGCCCGGGCGTAGCGCGCGGCCCACGCCGCTGCCCGCTCCGAGGGTGGCAGCACCCGCGACGACAACGCCTCGGCCCGCTCCCTGGCCAGGGAGGCCTCCTCCAGCGCGCGCAGCGCGTGCTCGGCAGCCTCGCTCCGCGCGTCCTCGGCCAGACGCTGCGCGCGGCGCACCAGGTAGTCCGCCCTGGCCCGCTGTGCCTGGTTGCGGTCGAAGAGCGGAAGCTTCAGCGAGGCCATGGGGCCAAGGGTCCGGTTGCCCTCGATGTCGTAGTCGTAGCCCGCGCCGATCTCGAAGTCCTTGAGCCAGCGCACGCCCTCCAGCGCGCGCCCGCTGCGCGCGGCATCCAGGGCGTGGCGCGCGGCCAGCGCCTCCAGGCTGTGCTCCACGGCGTAAGCCACGGCGACGTCCCGATCCGGCAGGGGCTCGGACTTGTCGGCCGCCTCCTCGGCCAGTTCGAAGGACTGCGCCCCCTCCAGGCCCATGGCCCGCCCCAGGCGCGCCTTGGCCACCGCCGCCCGCGAGCGCAAGGCGGAAACCTCCAGCGCGGCTTTTGCCGCCGCAGCCTCCAGGGCGGCCACGCGCCCCTCATCGGCCAGCCCGAAATTCCGGTAGCGCGCCGCCTCGGCCGAAAGCTTCTCCGCGCGCCGGGCCACGTCCCGGGCCAGCGCCTCCGCGCGCTGGGCGTAGGCGCACTCCAGCCAGGCCAGGCGCGCGTCGCGCGCCGCGTCCATGGCCGCCTTGCCCACCAGGAGGATGTCGCGCTCAAGCTCCGCCTGGGCCTTGGCCGTGCGGTCCTTCACCTCGGCCAGGTCCGAGATCGAGACCATGGCCTGGGCCGCCAGCGCGGCCAAGGGACCGCCCTGGAACAGCGGAAAGCCCAGCAGAACCCCCAGCGAGGGGTTGCGCGGCAGTCCGGCCTGCACCACGTCGGCCCGGGCCGCGCCGATCTCCTCGAAACGGGCCTGCACCCCGGCGTTGTTGAAGAGCGCCAGACGCACGGCCTCGCGCTGGCCCACGCCACGTGAAAGAACGGCCTGGACCTCGGCCCGGGCGAAGGCCTCGTCCTCGGGGGTCAGCCGCCAGAGGGGGCGCTGGCCCAGGCGCTCCTGGGCGATGTCCGAGACCTTGCCGAAATCGGCCTCCGGGCGCACCGGGGCGCACGCGGCCGCGAGCGTGAGCAGGAGGAACAGGGGGATGGCGCGCATGTCAGTTCCCTCCGTGGCCGGACGGGGCCGTCGGCGGTGGCGGAGCGGACGCCTCATGCCCTCCGTGGCCGGAGGGACCTGTTGGCGAGTGCGAGGCGGGAGCTCCGTGGCCTCCGTGCCCCCCTTGCCCGGGCGGGTCGAGCGCCTCGAAGAGCATGGTCATGCCGCCCATGGGCATGATCCCCATGGGCACGGGGGCGTGGGCGTTCACCACATGGTGCAGCTTGTGGCAGTGCATGTGCCAGTAGCCGGGGAAGCGAAAGGCGAACTCCACGTCGCGCGCTGCCCCTGGCGGCACGTTCACGGTGTTGCCCGGCCACTGGGCCGACTCGGGGATGGGGCCGCCCTCCGTGCCGGTGACGCGCCAGGTTACGCCGTGCAGGTGGATGGGGTGGGCGTGCAGATTGGAGAGGTTGGCGAAGCGCAGGCGCACGGTTTCGCCCACAACGGCCTGAAGCATCTCCGTGGAAGGCGCGGCCTTGCCGTTGATGGTGAACCAGTTGGGGTCGGTGGAGGTCACGTCCACGTGCTCGTTGCCTGGCAGGAAATGCCACTCCTGGAGCATGAGGGCGAAGTCGCGGTCCACGCGGCGCGAGCCGTCGGCCGGGTGGGCGATGAAGAAGCCTCCCAGGCCCATGCCCACCTGCTTCTTCTCGTTGAAGGAGGAGTGGTACATGAAGGTTCCGGCCTGGGTCACCTCGAACTCGTAGGTGTAGGAGCGCCCGGGAAGGATGGGCTCCTGGGTGAGCCCGCCCACGCCGTCCTGGACGTTGGGGATCTCCAGGCCGTGCCAGTGCACGCTGGTGGCCTCGGGCAACTCGTTGACCACGTGGATGCGCACCCTGTCGCCCTGGACCACCTCGATGGACGGGCCGGGCACGGAGCCGTTGAATCCCCAGAGCCGGGCCTTCTTGGGCAGGTCCATGCCCTCCATGGCCCCCATGGCCTTGTGCCAGCGCTCTATAACGGAGCCGGGCGCGGGCGGTCCGTCCAGGAGCATGCGCTCCACGGGCTGGGCGACGAGGCGGAAGACCTTCACGCCGCCGTCGAGTTCGTGGCCCAGGCTCGGCACGTGGGGGGTCCGCACGGAGCCGGTCCCCTTGCCGGTGAGCGGCGGGGGCGGCGAGATGCGCCGGGAGGGGTCGCGCCAGGCGAAGGACGGGGCGTGTCCGGCGTGCCCAGCGCCTGCAGTCGCATGGCCCGCGTGCCCCGGGGAGGGCTGGGCGAGGGCCGGAACGGCGGCCCCCAGCGGGGCCAGGGCCGCGAGCGTCAGAAAGCCCCTCCGGCCTGCCGCTGCCTGTGGAGACCGAAGCGCGCCGTCGCGCGCCTGCGCGCCGCGAAACCGTTCAAACCACTGCGCAACGCCGCGAACCGCTGAACGAAAAAACGACATCATGCCCGGCCTCCATGGCGAACCGCGCCGCGTTCCCGGAAGAGCGCGGCGCGGTTCGTTTTCGATGCGGGATGGAGCGCGTGGAGGCTGGAAACGTCCACGCGGGCTTCAAGTTACTGGGCCTTGGGGGCCTCGGCGGGCTTGGCCTGGCCGTTGTGGCCCTCATGGCCCTTGCCGTCGCCGCCCATCATGCCCATCATGCCCATCTTGCCCTTTCCGTCGCCGTCGCCCATCATGGCGCAGTTGTCGTCCTTGCCGTCGAAACCAGGCAGCGCCCAGGTGGGGATGCCTTCCTTCTCAAGCTTGCGGCGCAGGCTGATCTGGGCGTTCAGCAGCTTTTCCTCGGTGGCGGAGATTTCCTTCACCACGGCGGCCACGGCCTTGTCGTCGGTGCCCGGCAGGGCCAGCAGGGCCTTGAGCTCGTGGCGCTTGGCCTTGAGCATCTCCTTGTGCCCGGCGATCAGGCGGCCGTCGGCCAGCCAGATGGATCGGGCGGCGTCCTGCTTGTCGGCGGGCAGGGAGTGGATCCAGTGGGGCGCGCCGGGGGCGAACACGGCGGGCTTGGCCGGGGCGGACGCAGGAGCGGCCGCCGTGGCGGCGGGCTGGGCGGCGTGGTCGGCCCCGGGCTTGTGGGCCTTGTCCTGGGCCATGGCGGCCGCCCCCACGAGGAAGGCCAGGGCGAAGCCGGCGAACACCTGAATGAAGCGCGAAGTTTTGGACATGATGGAATCTCCTTGGGCACGAATCATACCGCATTGGTAGCATTTACCATGCCAACCTGGAACACCTCGGATTTCGATACATTTCATCACACATCACCGCCAGGAGTGCAAGGCCCTGCACAAGCGGCTGTGCAAAAATCGGCACGCCCTGGTTTGCACGAATTCCTTCTTGCCAACCTCCGCGCGTCGATGTATGCAATCCTGCTTTTCATCACTCCGCACACGCCGGACCCCGCCTCCCAGGGTGCCCCTTCGGGCAGGAGGAAGGCCAACGGCGTGGAGGCACAACCCAAAGGAGGGCCCCATGGCCTACGTAAGCATGAAGCAGCTGTTGGAGACCGGCGTGCATTTCGGTCACCAGACCCGCCGGTGGAACCCCAAGATGCGCCCCTACATCTTCGGCGCGCGCAACGGCATCCATATCATCGACCTCCAGCAGACCGTGAAGCTCTTCCAGAAGGCCCACGATTTCCTGGTGGAAACCGTCGCCAAGGGCGGCAAGATCATCTTCGTGGGCACCAAGCGCCAGGCGCAGGAAGCCGTGAAGAAAGAGGCCGAACGCGCCGGGCAGTATTTCGTCACCAACCGCTGGATGGGCGGCATGCTCACCAACTTCCAGACCATCCGCGGCTCCATCGACCGCCTGAAGAAGCTTGAGACCGCCTTCGGCGACGGCACCATCAAGCGCTACCACAAGAAAGAAATCGCCATGTACGGCCGCGAGGTCACCAAGCTCAATGCCACCCTGGGCGGCATCAAGGACATGGACAGCGTCCCGGCCGCCGCCTTCATCATCGACCCCAAGCGCGAAGAGATCGCCGTGCAGGAATGCCGCAAGCTGGGCATCCCCGTGGTGGCCGTGGTGGACACCAACTGCGACCCCGACGTGATCGACTACATCATCCCTGGCAACGACGACGCCATCCGCGCCATCAAGCTCTTCGTCACCTGCGTGGCCGACGCCTGCCTCGAAGGCGAGGCCTCCGGCAAGGACCAGGGCGACGAGCGCGCCATGGCCGCCCAGGCCGAGGAAAAGCCCGAAGCCGCCGAGGAAACCAAAACCGCCGAAGCCGAAGAGGAGGCCCGCTAGACATGTCCCAGATCAGCGCCAGCACGGTGAAACAACTGCGCGACACGACCAGCGCGGGCATGATGGACTGCAAGAAGGCCCTGGAAGCCTGCGGCGGCGACATGGACAAGGCCGTGGCCTGGCTTCGCGAGAAGGGCCTGGCCAAGGCCGCCAAGAAGGCCGGGCGTGCCACCAGCGAAGGCGTCATCGGCTCCTACGTCCACTCCAACGGCAAGATCGCCGTGCTCGTGGAAATCAAGTGCGAGACCGACTTCGTGGCGCGCGGCGACAAGTTCCAGGAGTTCGCCAAGAACGTGGCCATGCAGGTGGCCGCCGCCAACCCCCTCTGCGTCTCCCCCGACCAGCTTCCCGCCGACGTGCTGGAAAAGGAAAAGGCCATCTTCCTGGCCCAGACCAAGGCCGAGGGCAAGCCCGACAACATCGCCGAAAAGATCGTCGAGGGCCGCATCAAGAAGTTCTACAAGGAAGTCTGCCTGCTTGATCAGCCCTTCATCAAGGACGACAAGCTCTCCATCCAGGACCTCCTGAACAACCTCGTGGCCACCCTGGGCGAAAACATCCAGATCGGGCGCTTCGTGCGCATGCAACTGGGCGAAGACGCCACCGACGAATAGCGCAACAAAACGGGCCGCAAGGCCCGTTTTTCTTGACGATCCCGCCGGAAGCGCGGGGGGAGGCCAGGAAGTTTCCCCTCGCGCTTTTCTCCAAAACCTTTTAGGAAGCTTCCCGTCACGGGTCTTGCAATCCGAGGATCACCGCACATGGACAACCTTCGCTTCAAGCGCATCCTTCTCAAGCTCTCGGGCGAGGCCCTGGCCGGCCCCCGCGGCTTCGGCATCGACCCGGACACCGTCAGCGCCTTCTGCAAGGAGATCGTGGACGCCGCCGCCAAGGGCGTGGAACTGGCCATGGTCATCGGCGGGGGCAACATCTTCCGGGGCATGTCCGCCTCGGCCTCCGGCATGGAGCGCGCCAGCGCCGACTACATGGGCATGCTGGCCACGGTCATGAACGCCGTGGCCGTCCAGGACGCCCTGGAGAAGCTTGGCCTCTCCACCCGCGTGCTCTCCGCCATCACCATGCAGGAGGTCTGCGAGCCCTACATCCGCCGCCGCGCCGTCCGCCACCTGGAAAAGGGGCGCGTGGTCATCTGCGCCGCCGGCACGGGCAACCCCTACTTCACCACCGACACCGCCGCCGCCCTGCGCGCCATGGAGCTCAAGAGCGAAGTGATCATCAAGGGCACCAAGGTGGACGGCGTCTACAACAAAGACCCCAAGAAGCATTCCGACGCCGTGCTCTTCGAGCGCCTGACCTACATGGACGTGCTGGAAAAGCAGCTCAAGGTCATGGACTCCACGGCGGTCACCCTGGCCATGGACAACAAGATGCCCATCGTGGTCTTCAACATGTTCGAGCCGGGCAATTTGAACAAGGTGGTCACCGGACAGCGCGCCGGAACCATCGTCGAATAAGGAGAGTCGCATGGACAAAGTGCTCGGGGACGCCAAATCCCGCATGGAAAAGGCTGTCGCCTCCCTGGAAAAGGAGTTCTCCCACCTGCGCACCGGCCGGGCCTCCGTGGCCCTGCTCGACGGCCTGAAGGTCGACTACTACGGCACCCCCACGCCCATCGACCAGATCGCCTCCCTCTCCACCCCCGACAGCCGCACCATCACCATCCAGCCTTGGGACCGCGCGGCCTTCGGCCTGGTGGAAAAGGCCATCCAGAAGTCCGACCTGGGCCTCACGCCCATCAACGACGGCAAGATCATCCGCATCGGCCTGCCCCCCCTCACCGAGGACCGCCGCAAGGACCTCGTCAAGGTGGCCAAGAAGTACACGGAGGAGGCCAAGGTGGCCGTGCGCAACATCCGCCGCGACGCCAACGACGGCCTCAAGAAGCTCCAGAAGGACAAGGCCATCTCCGAGGACGACCTGCGCAAGGGCGAGGCCGACATCCAGAAGACCACCGACTCCTACGTGGCCAAGCTCGAACAGAGCCTGGCCAAGAAGGAGAAGGAGATCATGGAGATCTAGCCCGCACCTCCGACAGGCGCCAACGCCGCCGCACGGGCGACCCCCGGCCGCCCACCCGGCGCGCCGCGACCCGGCGGAGGCCTTCTTCACGACACCACCGGCCCCTGGGCGACATCCACCCGGGGGCCGCTTGCGCTTCACACCACAGGATCACCCATGAGCGACACGCCGCAGGCGCTCCCGCGCCACCTCGCCGTGATCATGGACGGCAACGGCCGCTGGGCCAAGGCCCGGGGCCTCTCGCGCAGCGAGGGCCACAGGGCAGGCACCGAGACCGCCAAGCGCCTCGTCACCCGCTGCCGCGAGCTGGGCATCGCCCACCTGACGCTCTACACCTTCTCCAAGGAGAACTGGAAGCGGCCCCAGGACGAAGTGCGCACACTCTTCGACCTCCTGGTGCGCTTCCTGGGCAACGAACTTGCCTCACTGGTGGAGCAGGACATCCGCTTCAACGTCCTGGGCGAATTGGAGGACTTCCCCTTCGCCGTGCGCCAGGCCCTCTCCCACGTGCTGAAAAAGACCGCACACTGCCGCTCCATGACCCTGAACCTCGCCCTCAACTACTCGGGACGGGCCGAAATCCTGCGCGCCTGCCGCAGGCTCGTGGAACAGGGCGTAAAGCCCGCCGACATCACCGAGGAGCGCTTCTCGGCCGAGCTCTTCACCGCCGGGCAGCCCGACCCGGATCTGGTAGTGCGCACCTCCGGCGAGCTTCGCATCAGCAACTACCTCCTCTGGCAGAGCGCCTACGCCGAATACTACTTCACCGATGTTTACTGGCCGGACTTCGACGCGGACGAGTTGGACAAGGCCCTGGCGGCCTACGCGGGACGCCAGCGCCGCTTCGGTCTCACCGGCGAGCAGGCTCTCCAGGCCGGAGACTAGCGTGTCCGCGGACCGGACAGGGGCACGGGGTCGCGCCCGGGTCCTCCACCGGCGACGTCGCCGAACCATTCCACGCGGCGGCGGCCTGGTCGAGCCGGTCCGCCGCCTGCCCCGACAGCCCTTCCCATGCAGCACAACCTGATCGATGCCGCCACGTCGCGGCGCATTTCGGCCCTGCGCGCCCTGCTCATGCTGGCCGTGGTGGGCATCCACGCCCCCAAAGGCCTGCTTGCCCACGTGGTCCCCACGCCCGAGGCCGGGGCCGTGCTCAACGTTGTGGGCCGCCACCTGTTCCAGGCCGCCGTGCCCCTCTATTTCGCCATCTCGGGCTACCTGCTCTTCCTGCGCTACCCCGGCGGTCTGGACGGCTACAAGGGCCTCGTGGCCAAGCGCCTGCGCACCCTCTTTTTGCCCTATCTCCTGGTGAACGGCCTGTGGATCGCCTACGTGGCCCTCTTCGGGGCCATCCCGGGCATCGGCGGCACGAGCTACCTCAAGGCGCGCGGCGTGCTGCCGCTCCTTCTGGGGGTGGACGGCTGGCCGTTGGTCTATCCGCTGTGGTTCCTGCGCGACCTTTTCGCGTTCTTCCTGGCCGCGCCCCTCTTCGCCGTGTTGATCCGCCGCCTGCCCTGGGCCGGGCTCTTCCTGCTCTGGGCGGCCTGGAACACGCTGGAGATTCCCAGGGTGTCCCTGGACCTGGGCGGGGCCTTCTTCTTCTGCCTGGGCGGGGTGCTGGCGGCGCGCCGCATGAACCTGGACGGCCTGGGGCGTTATCTTCCGCTGCTCTGGGGGCTCTGGGCGCTTTGCATCGCGGCGAGCGCCACCCTGCAGTTGCAGGGGCTGTGGCCCGGCTGGCAGTTCCCGGCGTGGCGCGCAAGCGTGCTGGTGGGCGTGGCGACGGTGTGGACGGCCTCGCGCGGCTGGCGGCTGGGCGAGCGGGCATGGCTCTTGCGGCTCTCGGGCTCGATCTTCTTCGTCTACCTCTTCCACGAGCCCGCCCTCTCCTGGCTGGCGGACCTGACGCCGTGGCTGGTCCTGCCGGGCACGGCCGGGCAGTTGGCCTACGTGGTTCTCCTGGCCGCCTCGGCCACGGGGCTCTGCCTGGGGCTGGGCGCAGCGCTCAGGCGTCTGGCGCCCCGGGTTTACGGGTTGTTCACGGGAGGTCGCTAGAGCGCGGCAGGCGCACGCGCACCACGGTGCCCTGGCCCTGGCCGGTCTCCATCTCCACGTCGCCGCCGTGGGTGCGGGCGATAAGCCGGGCCGTGTACGTGCCCAGGCCCGTGCCGCTCTGCTTGCCGAAGGTGGCGTACTTGCGGAAGAACGACGCGCGCACCTGCTCGGGCACGTCGCCCCGGTTGCCCACTTCGGCCACGTCCCAGTCGGGCTCCCGCAGCAGGCGCAGGGTCACGGCGTCGCCGGGGCTGGAAGCCTCCAGGGCGTTCTTGATCAGGTTCGAGAAGAGCGCGTAGCACAGAATCTCCTCCCCCTGCACGACGAAGGGATCTTCCTGGGCCTCGATTTCCAGGCGCATGCGCGCCGAGCGCCACGGCCCCCCGCACTCCTCCCACACGGCCCGCGCCAGGGCCGCGAGGTCCAGCGCCACGGGCTCTGGCGCGTACTCGCCGCGCTCCATGCGGTAGAGCGAAAGCGAGAGCGTGATGAGCGACTGCATGCGACGCCCGGCCTCCAGCATGAGCCGGGCCATGTCGCGCTGGCGCTCCGTGAGGTTCTCGGCCTCGATGAGAAACTGGGGCAGGGTGAGCACGGCCGAGAGGGGGCTCTTGAGGTCGTGTCGGGCCATGCGCTCCACGTCCTCGCGCATCTCCTCGTTCTTGCGGCGGTCGGCCAGGTGGGTCACGGCGGCGGCCAGGGAGTCGAAGAAGTGCTCCATGTAGTCGGTGGCCATGTCGGGCAGGTAGCGGCCGGGGTTCACGTCGGCCACCAGGAGCATGCCGGCCCAGCGCCCCTCCCGGAAGCGGTCCTCCAGGGGGTAGAGGAAGCAGGAGCCCCAGCGCTTGCGCTCCGAACGGCCGAGGGTCGCCCCGGGCGCCGCGGAGCACGGCCCCACGTAGGAGCGCCTGCCCGAGGCGCGCACGGCCTGGGCCTCGCGCGCCAGCTCGCGGGCGGGTAAGACGGGGAAATCCGCCGGCAGGCACGGTCCGAACTCCTCTTCGTCCAGCACCAGACGCACCGCCGCCAGGCGGAAGAGACCGCGCACGGATTCCAGGAGCGCGGGCAGTTCGCCCAGGTCGCGCAGGGATTCCACCAGCCCGAACCCCTGGCGAAAGCGCTCGAAGGAGCGCAGGCTTTCCTCGTAACGCCGCCGGTTCTCCTCGATGGCTCGCTCCAGGAAGCGGGCCTTGGCCACGGCCTGGGCACGGGAATCGTCCAGGCCGGCGCGCTCCGCGGCCAGGGCCAGCGCGGTCTGGCGCAGGGCCTCGGCCTGGCCTGCCAGGAGGGGCACGCCGGCCTGCCTCGCCGAGCGCTCCAGGGCTTCGAGCTGGCCCAGAAGGCCCGAGACGAGCGGGTGTCCGTGCATGGCTTTTCCTACCTCATCGCGTTCCGGCTGAAAAGGGCAGTTGACTTTTCCGGCATGAAAAGCTTCATGGTGGAACTGGCGGGTCATCTTGTCCAGAACGCTTTGTAAGGCTTCCAACCCGTCGGGTTGTTTCCGGTTGTGCCTTTCTTTGTTAAAAATTTCTCAAGAAGAGGTGCTTTTCTTGAAGAAACGCTTTGGAAACCGCCTTCGGAATCTCCGTCAGCAGGCGGGGTTGACGCAGGTGCAACTGGCCGAGCGCGTCGGGCTTTCCGATCGCTATCTGGGACGCGTGGAACGCGGAATGGTCTCGCCGTCCTTCGAGTGCATCGAGCGCATGGCGCAGGCTCTTGGCGTGGACCCCGCCGAACTCTTCCTGACCGCCGGGCAGATGCTGGCGCATGCGCCGGTCATGGGCTCCACCCTGGACGACGTGCTCCAGGAACGCGCCGCCATCCTCAGGGCCTTGCCCGGGCTCACGGTGAAGTTCGTGGACACCGACCTGCGCATCCTCTGGGTGCACACCAGCGACCCCGAATCCCCCATGGCGCGCGGCCTGGACTGCACCGGGCAGCGCTGCCACGAGGCCTTCCACGACCGGCAGGAGGCCTGCCCCGGCTGCCTGGTGCCCCAGGCCATGGCGCGGCTCGAACCCGTGGAGGGCGAGGTGGCCTCGCCCGCCGGGCGCTCCTTCCTGATCCGTTGCACGCCCGTGATGGGCGGCGACGGCACGTTGCGCGGCGCGCTGCACCTCTCGCTGGACATCACGGCCCGCAAGGCCGTGGAGGAGGCCCTGTCCGCCACGCGGCGACGCCTGGAGCACATGCTGTCCAGCCTGCCCGTGGTGCTCTACGCCCTCGACGCCGGAGCGGACTTCGCGCAGACCAGCGTATCGGACAACGTGCAGGAGGTGCTGGGCCATCATCCATCGGACTTCCTGGAAACGCCGGGCTTCTGGCGCTCGCTTGTGCACCCGGCGGACAGCCAGCGACTTCGGCAGGCGATCCCCAACAGGCTCATCGAGCAGAACTTCCTGACGCTGGAATACCGCGTGCGGCACGGCGCGGGCGGCTGGCGCTGGGTGCGAGACTCCTTGCGCCTGCAACGCGGGGAGGACGGCAAGCCGCGCGAGGTGTTCGGGGCCGTTCTGGACATCACGGATTCCAAGGCCTCCGAGATCGCACTGCGCGAGTCCGAGGCGCGCTACCGGACCCTGTTCCTGGACAACTGCACGGTGCAGCTGGTGACCGACGTGACTACCGGCGTGATCCTGGACGCCAACCCGGCGGCCGAGGCCTTCTACGGATACCCCCTGAGCGAACTGCGCGGGATGCACATCGCGTCCATTAACATGCTGGGGCCCGTGAAGGTGATGGACGTCCTGCGCGAGGCCAGCGCTTCGCGCCAGAATCTCTTACGCTTCCGGCACCGCCTGTCCGGCGGGGAGCTGCGCGACGTGGAAGCCCGCGTGACGGCGCTGGAAATATCAGGACGCCCGGTGATCCACTCGCTGATCATCGACGTGACGGGGCTGCGCACGTCCGAACCCGTAGGCGGCCCCGGCGGCGATTGATCCCCGGATCGGCTTGCCAGGGGCGGCAATATTCACTAGGTAACGCCTTCCGGACGGGGCGTAGCGCAGCCTGGCAGCGCACCTGCCTTGGGCGCAGGGGGCCGGAGGTTCAAATCCTCTCGCCCCGACCAAAGAAATCAATGGGTTATGATGCAAAATCATGGCCCATTTTTCTTTCTCAATTCTCGGGGTACAAAACGGGGTACAAAATGTAGCGCGACCAACAGTTTTGGACCCAACGACGTTTAGTTTTGGGTAGGCTCCCCCGGCCAACGATCCTTGCTGGCATTGCCGTTGCTACGCGCGGGCGCGTATGCGCGCGCGGCGCGCCACCCTCATGGGGCAGCGCGCCGGCGTTGTCATCGCATCGTTGTCTCGGCCGCGCGGATCTGCCCGCAGGCCAAATCGCAGTACTCCTCGGACAGCTCCACCCCCACAAACCGTCTGCCGGTCTGCATACAGGCCAGCGCAGTGGTGCCCCCGCCCAGGAAAGGGTCCAGTATCGTGGCCCCGTCGGGCGTCACGTACAGCAGCTCCTTGATCAGCTCCACGGGCTTGCTTGTGAGGTGGACCTTACGGCCCGCGTTGATCGGGTACCGGTACACGCCCGGCAGGCATCGCCGGTGTGTGGCGCGGCGCTTGCCCTTGACGCCGTAGACGACGTACTCGGCGTCGCGCCGGAACTCGCCCAGCATGGGCCTGCCGCCGGACTTGTGCCAGACCACGATTCCGCGCCAGGCCCAGCCTCCGCCCTGGAGGGCGTCGGTCATGGCCGGGAGCTGCCGCCAGTCCGAGAACACCATCGCGGCTGCTCCAGGTTTGGCCACTCTCCAGCACTCGCTCAGCCACAAGGTGGCCCACATGGTGAAGGAGCGTTGGTCCTTGAGGTCTCCCAACATGGGCGGGTAGGTGCGAATCGCGCCCGTGTGCTGGTATTTGTCCGCCGGATCGGCCTGCCGGGCCGCCATGTGCAGCCCGCCGCTCGAATAGGGCGGGTCGGTGAGCACCGCATCGACGGACTCGCCGGGCATCTCCCGCAGGACCGCGAGGGCGTCGCCACAGTGCACTATGCCGTGTTTGAATTCGTGACGCATGGAGCCTCCTTGGCAGAGGCTCCATGGCCTTCGGCGCTGGGGCTCGCGGCCCTCACGTGGTTGAGGGTGTGGCAGCGCGGGCATTTGATCTCCAACTCCCACACGCTGCCCTTGCACAACAATTTGCTACATCGTCCGCACCTGATATCCCGCATCGTCCTTGCTTTGTAGGTTTGCCCTGGCCTAGTGTCCCTCACCCTTCGCGTCCGCACGTGCAGGGCAGGGAGGAGCGGCCATGGCCGTGGTCCGGCGCGTCTACGCCGGGTCGGTGGGGCGTTGACGCGCCCCGCCTCCTCCACTCAAAACCATCCCTTCATGGGGCCGCCACGGGCGGCCATGTCAAAGAGCGTGCGGCGCTAGGCCGCGATACCCAGGGCCTTGCAGGCCCGCTCGAACTCCGGCGACTCGCAGACCTGTGCGGCCAGCTCCTCCAGGAGGGCCAGGGAGGATTCGTCCGTGGCGTCCAGCTCCATGGGGCCGGGCAGCGTGGGCTGGAGGCGGTGGTATTGGTCGCCCAGCAGCTCGCGGCATTGGTAGTCCACCGCCGCTCCCGGGCCGTTGAACACCATTTTGAGCACTCCGGCGGCGTTGAGCAGGCCGAGGTGACGGGCGGCCTTGATGGTCAGGGAGGAATCGTCCGCGCCGGTGCCCAGGGAGACGAGCGTGGGAAACGGCTCACCGCCCTTGAATCCCTCGGCCACGGCGCACATGGCCGGGTTGTTGGCCACCAGGCCGCCGTCCGCCAGGTAGTGGGTGCGGGCCTGGGCCAGGTCGGAGATCTCCGCCGGGGGGAAGTACGTGGGGGCCGCCGAGGTGGCCCGGCACACGTCCGTCAGGAGGAAATCCTCGGCCTGGTCGCGCCGGGCCTTGCGGCGTTTGAACATCATGGGCGCTCCGGAGAGCGTGGTGGCCGTGACGAGCAGCTCGGTGCTGGCGTCGGAGAGCTTGCGGTCCTGAAACAATGCGCCCAGGCAACGGTCCAGGCCCGTGGCCGGGTACTTCTCGTCGGCCAGCCCGCCCAGGGAGTCGATGACGTGGCCGATGTCGCGCGCGAAGATCTCCCGGCCCTGCTCGCGGTAGAGCCTGCGCACGCGCTCCATGGGGATACCCGCCGCCACGGCCGCCGCGATGATGCCCCCGGTGGACGTGCCCGCCACCAGGTCGACCAGGTGGCCGATCGGCTTGCCCGCCAGGCGCTCCATGGTGGCCAGGATGGTGGCCGGGATCAGGCCGCGCATGCCGCCGCCGTCGATGGAGAGGATGCGGCACATATCAGGCCTCCGGGGCAAGCGCGAGGATGGCATCAGCCCTGTCCTGGGTGAGAATTGGAGTAGTGCGCCCGGGCGGAACAACCTCCACGAGGTACTTGCCCCACGTGAGCAACAGCGGGTCGCGCAGATTCACACCCGGAGGGTCTTTCACGAAGTTGTTCAGGTAATTGTTCGCGTCCTCAAGGACCACGTCCCCCGCCCGGATGGCCGCAAGAATAGCCTGCCGCTCCACCGGGAGAAAGCGGTCAGCGAAGTCCTTCTTGGGGATGTACCCCCCCGTCGCAAGATTCTGCGCGGCCTCCGGCGAAATGGACTCGAAAGCCAAGCACGCCTCCCAGCTCGGTGGAGCGTGGAGCACACGGCCATCGCTCGCCACGAGCGATGGATAGCCCGCAAAGGCAGGGCATGCGGCCACGGCCATGGCATGGTCGGAAATGATGAGCACGTCCTGGCCGCCGATGTTGACGGTGACGCTCACTCCCGCGAGCTCGTCCACGCCAAGGGAGGCCAGGAAGTCCATGGAGGTTCCGTTGACGGGGCTATGCAGTATGGTCAGCATGTCCTACCACCCCATTTCAGCAAAGGTTTTGATGTCGAACGCGCCAGCTCCACCGGGCCCTCCGGCTGCGCTGGAACCCGTCCCGCCAGGGCCTCCTGTTGCCGTGGCGTTGGGTGTCCCCGTAAGGGCACCCTTGCGCGCCAGGAGGCCACGACCCGCGCCGGAGCCTCCCCCGCCACGGTTGCCTGTGCCTCCAACGCCGTTGCCCCCGGCAACTCCGTTCACGGACAGAGAGTGCCCCGCCGTCAAGGTCACCGCGCCCCGGCAGATAATGAACAGCGGCCCCCCGGTGCCGGTACCGCCAGATGTGGGGGAGCCTACCCCCGCTCCAGCCCCCCCGGGGTTCCCGGCCCCGCCTCCGTCAGACTCGTTGGAGTAGCCGACGGCATCGCCACCGGCCCCTCCGAGTTGGTCCGGGAAGTTCTTGGCGGACATGTTTGTTCCCCCCGTTGTGGAGATCGCCCCGGCCCCTGCCCCCCCTCCCCATACTCGGCCCGGGCCAGAGTAGATGCCGCTCGCGCTGGGATTTGCCCCCGCGCCTCCGCCTCCGGGGGCGGCGACGCCCGCTCCGCCAGTAACGCCAGCCGCGCCGCCGATGACACCCGCGCCGCCCCCCACAGCGGAGACCAACGCGGCCCCGTTCCCCGGCCACGCCGCGTAGTTCGCCTGCACGTCCGGCTGCCCCGGCTGCGGTGCGGCGTACAGGTTAGGGTCGAATACACAAAACCCGGTTTCACGAACCCACTTCAAGAACTCTTCATAGGAGGAGTACTTGCCAGAGAAGAGCATGGGGATGGTCGGAATCAAGATGTCCTGGTTGACCCACCTGCGAGAACCAGCCGCTCCGCGAGCGGACATGGAGATTGATCCAGACGCACCGACTACAAGGGTGTCGCACAGGATCACCAGGCCGCGACAGCGATTGGTCGCGGTGAGCAGCGCGTTGACTACCAGATTGCGATACCGCACCACCTGGATAGGGCCATCCTGCGTCGTGGGGATGGACGTCGCCCCGGAGATGGTCACGTCTCCCTTCGAGGCATACAGGGAAAACAGGATGTCAATATTGAGGGATACGGAGCGCGTCCAAGGCACGCGCCCGGATGCCGCCGGATTGTCGAAGCGGAGAATACCACCCATGATGCTCTCCTACGCCAGAGGCACGGCGATGCCGGTAATGTAGACGTTCCCCCCGGATACGGCCGTCTTGGCCTTCACGCGGATGGTTTCTCCCACACCGACCTGGTAGGCCAGCCCTGCGTTCAGATTGGACAGAAGGTCAACATAACTGGAGCTTCCATCCGTCCCCGCGCCGAGCGGCACAGGCGCTTCTGCGATCACGCGGTCCTCCCCATTAACGGTGGCAACGAACTGAAGAGTTGCGTCACCCGTTGCCGAAGAAGTAGCGCGCAGGCGTCCAATGACCATCCCGTTGCCGCTTGGAACGTCCAGGATGGTTTGAAGTCCCGTGCTCCCTTCGCCCTCCAAGGTAAGTCCGAGGGGTGTGGCAGGAACTCCGTAAACAGTGGGGTCGGCCATGTGGTCCTCCTAGAAAGGGTATGCGCCGCAGGTTGCGGCGATGTAGAGCTTCGCGCCGACAGAGGACGCCTTGGGCGCGTTTGCCGGGTCCTGTCCCATCCAGATCTCCGCGATGTCCTCGGGCACGGTGAAGCCCTCCACGGCGATCACGGTGCGGTTGCCCGCCTCCTCGTAGGCGCTGGCCGCGATCCAGCCCGATTCAGGCGATGCCTGCCCGGGCCGGACGGCCCGGCGCGCCACTAGCAGCCAGGCCCACCCTCTCCATCCGCCACGCCGGAGGCGAGACGCGCAGCGCCGAGTTGTTCCCGGCCGTCGACTTCCCGGGCGGGGAGAACGCCACGGAGCGCTACCGCGTGCGCATCGGCCGCGCCTGGCACATGCCGGGCGGGCAGAAGTACGCCTTCGTCACCGTAGACGAGGCCTGGGCCCTGCTGATGGGGCGCAAGGCCCCGCAGGAGGCCGCCAGGCCGCCCAAGCTGCCCGTGGGCACGTGGGTGCGCGCGCCCAGCACGCGCCTTCCGGACGGTACGGCGATGTACACCCGCTGCGCGACGCGCACCAAGCCCTTCCAGGGCGCAGACGGGCGGTGGCGGGTGGTCTGCTACGCGCTTGACGAGCCGGTGCTGGTGGAGGAGCTGAAGGTGGAGGTGCGGCTGTAGGGTTGTGGCGTGACAGCTTCGCTGATAGGCGAGGCGGAATTCAAACCGGAAGGGAGGCCAGGGATGAGGAAGGCGTTATTGATTCTTGTCGCCGTCTTGGCGGTGAACGGTGCGATAACAGACCGAGCTTCGGCTCAAGGCGATATCGACCGTCTGTCAACGTATGCGGTGCTGCTGGGGCGCGCGGTCGCTTGTGGAGTGAGTGTCGACAGCCCGTCACGCCGGGTTGGCGCATGGATCGATCGCACCTGGTCGGGCTCAGAGCGCAGTTCCATGCTCAGGGCCTTCATGGTCGGAATGGAGAATGCCGCGAAAATCCAACGGGACGGCCGGTCGCCGGATTCGTGCAGCAAGATCAGGGACGTAATCAACACAACCCCCTGGCCATAGACGGAGCCGTTTGACACCTGATACCTAATCTGCGATTCACCCGCGTAATCGCACCACCTCCCGGCAGGGTGACAGTTGTCACCCTGCCGTTTTTTTTGCCCTCCGCCTATCCCTGCACCTGCTTGCCCTCACCCCCAGAAGCGCCCCGTCCCGGTCTGCGTGTCAACCCAGGCCGGGACGGGGCCAAAGCAGGAGGCCCCGTGTCCAGATTGTACGAGCAGCTCGTCGCCGACGTGGCCCAGGAGCTGTTGATCCCCGTGTCCTTGGCCCTGGCGCTGGTCCAGGTGGAATCCGGCTTCGACCCCACCGCCTGGAACCCCGAACCCCGCTACCGCTACGTGGTGGACTGCCGCACCGGGAAGCCCTTCCGGACGCTCACGCCTGAGGAGCGCGGGGTGAGCGTCCCCCCCGCCGACTTCCCGGCCCCCGCCGGGGCGGACCGCGACGCCGAATGGTGGGGCCAGCGCGCCAGCTGGGGCCTGTGCCAGGTGATGGGGGCCAACGCTCGCGCCCTGGGCTACCGGGGCAAGTTCCTCACCGGCCTGTGCTGCGATCCCGCCGAAGGTGTGCGCCTGGGCCTGAAGCACCTGCGCAAGCTGGCGGACCATTTCCTGCCCGCCACGGGCTGGCAGGGCGTGATGGCCGCATACAACGCGGGCAGCCCGCGCCGCGCCCCGGGCGGGGCCTGGGAAAATCAGGACTACGTGGACAAGATCGCCTCCGCGCTGAACGGCGCGTGGCCCAAATAACCGGAGGACTTCCGTGAAAACCCCCGTCGACATTCCCTGCGTCATGATGTCCCGGCCGGGCAAGTGGTCCAGCCGCAAGCTGCTGGTGGCCGTTGGCGTCGTGCTCCTGGTGGCCCTCAACAAGCGTCTGGGGCTGGAACTGTCCGAGACCGAAATCATCTCCCTGGTGGGCCTGGCCGCCGCCTACATCGGCGGCCAGCTCTACGAAGACACCCGGCCGGGCAGGATGGAACCCGAAGCGCCCCCGCTCCTGGCCGATGCGTCCGGGATGCTCCAACGGCCGGGCAACGTTTTCGGCTCGATCCCGCAGGACTGCGCCGAGCCGCTTTCGGGTTCCGAGAAAGACCTGTTCGTCAAGCGCCAAGCGGGCTGCGACTGCGGCGGCTCATGCCGCGAGGCCGAGCCCGGCCAACCCAAACCCCAGACCGTCTAGGAGGTCTCCCATGCGTTTGCTCCCCATGCTCCTGCTCGTCTGCCTGTTCATGCTCTCTTCGCTGGCCGCCTGCGCCGTCGCTCCCCCGGGCCAGCCGGCCGCCGTTGTCCCGGCGGCCCAGATCGAGGCCGCCAACGACTACCTGGGCCAGTCCCTCATCAACCTCAGCACCGGCTACCACGCGCTCCTGGAGCAGCAGGCGGCCGTGGACCCCGCCGGGGCCGCGCGGCTCCAGGCGCAGGCCGCGCCGCTCTTGACCGACCTCCAGGCGGCCACGTCCGCCTACCGGATCGCCACGGCCGCCAGCGAGCAGATCCGCGCGGACAATCCGGCGGTGAACGCCACCTGGGGCACGGCCCTGGACGCCATGTCGCGTGTGGTGGGCGTGGTGGGGCCGTTCGCCCTGCGGGCCGTCGCGGGGCATTGACCATGGACCTGGCGGATGACGCACAGGCGGTGGAGGCCCTGGAGCGCGAGGCGGCCGTGCTGCGCGCGGTCCGGGGCCGCCGGCAGGAAGACCAGGTGTTCAACAGGCGGGGCGAGGTGGTCTTCCGGTGGGGTGCTGATCCAGGTTGAGATGCTCGAAAGCATGGCCCGGAAGCGCCTCAAGCAGCTTGGCGCGGACTAGCTGATGGCCGACCACCGCAAGCCCGCCCTCAGCCACTCCCAGCCATCCCCGGAAGAGAGGAACACGTGGCAGGAGCCCAGGTCTCCGTCATCCACCAGCACGCGGACGCTTTGGCCCTCATGGCCGCCCAGGGCCGGGCTGTCGTACCAGGCACCGCCCAGCTTGATGCCCTTCTTGGCGATGCGGCGCATGCCGTCGCCGTCCGCAGCAGGCAGCAGGAGCACGTCCAGGGCGCGTTCGTCCTGGATGCGGGCCACGGGTTCGGTCCACGCGGCGGCCATCTGCCAGGGGGAACGGCCGTTCAACCCGGCGTGGGGATCGTGGGCAAAGACCGTGTCCGTCCAGCGGTCGCAGAACGCTTGCAGCTCTTCCGGCGTCATGCGCAGTTCAACGGACTGCCCGGTTTTGAACAGCCGGTTGGCCATGCTGCGGCGTGATTCGATGGCCTTGCGCTCGGCTACGTCGTGGCCGATGTAGCCGCCGCAAAGCTCCAGGAGGCCGTGCGAGAACGTCCGGAAAGCGCGCTCGACGAACGGCTTGTGTTCCGGGGTGAAGGGCGGGGCGAGATCCTGGCGGATGTCCAGCCCGGCCAGGACCGACTGCACCTGGCGGCTCGTGTAGTCCTGGCCGTTGTCGGTGCCCAGCTCCTCCGGGATGCCCCAGTCCAGCAGGCAGCGGCGCAGCAGCGAGAGCACGCCGGCCGAGGAGCTGGTGCGGGCCACGTGGAGCTTGTGCCGGCGGGAGTACACGTCGACGCACCCGATGACGGCGTGACGCTTGCCGTCGGCGAGCATCACGTCGCCCAGGGTGGAGTCGATCTCCCAGCGCTGGTTGAGGCGCAGAATGTGCGCGGAGGCGCTGCCTCCCGCCGCCTTGTACTTGGAGCGCCAGGCGTCTGGGTTGGTCATCGCCGTGTGCAGTTGGGCGTTCTGCTCCTTCCAGGAGCGCAGCCAGCGTTGCAGATTGCGCAATGAGACGCGCAAATTCTGGTCGTGAAAACGGGCGTCGATTGCGCGCGAAATGTTTTTGGCGTCCGCGTGGGGGTGGTCCACCAGCATGGCCAGCACGAACTGGCGCAGCTCGGGGTTGGAGTCGATCACGCCCGAGCCCCGGCGATGCTGCCCGTAGTTTCCGGCCAGGCGCGCCAAGCCCTCGCGCTCCAGGGTCTTCTCCCAGTTGTGCAGCGAGTTGGCGCACACCTTGGAGACCAGCGCGCGGATCTCCGCGTCCACGGTGATGGCCTGGGCGTTGTACTGCACCGCGAACAGCTCGCGCCCGGCGCGGCGGCCAAGGCCCGCCTGGGCGGTGAAGTCGCTGCAGGCGGCCACCAGGGCGGCCCGGGCCTCGGCGCGGGAGCGGGCGCGGCCGGACAGGCAGACGATCCGGGCCAGGCCCTCCTGACGCGAGGCGGACGCGGCGCGGGCGTTCAAATCCTCGTTCAACCGCAGGGCCAGGGCCTCCCTGCGCCCGGCGGAGGCCGCCTCGGACGCGGAGACGCGCACCAGGGCCTCGCGGATGTCTGCGGGGAGGGAGGCAGGGAGGAATTCCCGCCCGCCGCCACGGCCCTGGCGCGGGCGAAACGCCCACCCCTCACGGCTGGCGCGGCGATGGATGCTGCTTGCGTCCATCGTCACCGCCGTCGCAATGTCCTGAGCCGTGTATGCGTCACGCATGTCGTCACGCAGCCTTTCTGGCCTTTACGGCTTCCGGAAGGTCCAGCCACTTCTCCGGGCAACCCAGCTCGCGGAGGTAGTCCAGGACCTTTTTGTTGTTCCGAGCGCCCTTCACGGTCTCCCCCACCAGGTTGCGCGAAAGGCCCAGGTCCCTGGCCACGTCGGCCATGCACATGCCCAGGCCGTCCAGAAACTCCCGGATGCGCCAGGCCTCGCGTTTCCTGCCGACAGCCGCCATCACCTCACCCCCTCAAGAAGTTCTTCCTCCAACCGTCGTTTCGCCCGCGCCCTGGACTTTTCCTCGATCACCGCCCGGCCGTAGTCGCGCAGCTTCCTGTCCTCCTGCGTCATCACGTCCAGCCCGAGCGGCCTGAGCATCTCCCGGATCGCTCCGGCATCGCCCGTTGCAAGGCACATCACCACGACCGCCATGAGCGACGGCGGGTGGTCGCGGTCCGAAGGGGACAGCCATTTGTCCAAGGTGTCCTTGCTGATCGACTTGGCGTTGCCCGCCGTCAGGCGAACATTGGCGCTGGAGGCCAGGGAGTTCAGGCGATCCACGAGTAGCTTGCGGCCGTCTTCGCTCGATCCGGCTGCGGCGTTCATTGCCGCCCGCACGGCGGACATCAGGCCCGCCAGGCTGTGCGCATCGCTTGCATCGAAGAGGCTGAGTTGCCGCATGCTCCGCTCCGGTTTGAAGCCCCGTCCGAACTTGGTGTCGGTCTGGACGTTGACCCTGTCATGCGAGGCGGGTAGAGGTGACTTGCGAAGTGTTGTTGTCTACCGCCCGCAAGCCCAAAATGCACGAAATTCTATCCGCAAGCAATAGATTTCAGTGCAGGAGTTCAAAATTCTGAGATATTATTTTGTGCAATATTTCTAGGATGTTGGGCTTTGCGTGGTGCAAAAGTTCCTGCAAGACTACTGGAGGGTAAACTCTTGCACACCGCCACTGCCCTAGGGGACCGTATAAAAACCATCAGAGGGGAGCTTAACCAGGAGGAGTTTGCGCAACTCCTGGGGGTCAACCGCAACACCCTGCGGGCGTATGAGCGTGGCGTAAACCAGCCAAACGCAGAGTTCCTGGCCATCCTAAGCTCAAAATTCTATGCAAACCCCGCCTGGATTCTTCTTGGAGAAGGCCCGATGCTCCGGGGTGGAACTGACGGGCAAACCGCACCAGCACCACTCGTCTCAACGGTCTGCGAGCCTGAAATTGTGATGATTCCAAAGGTCAAAGCACGTCTGAGCGCAGGCGGTGGCAGCCTGGAGACAGGGGACGAGGTCGTCGGCCTCTACGCGTTTAGGACGGAATTCGTTAAACGCAAAGGCAACTCCAGAGAGATGGTGTTGATGGACGTGTCCGGCGACTCAATGGAACCGGAAATCAAGAGCGGAGACACGCTGTTGATTGACCAGAGCCAACGCAAGATCATTGCTGGCTGCATCTACGCTGTTGGCATGGATGAGGAGGTAGTCGTCAAGGTGCTGGAAAAGGCCCCGGGCAAGCTCATCCTGAGGAGCTACAATACGCTGTTTCCTGCGATTGAGATCGACATGCGCGGCGACCTCTCCGATGGCGTTCGGATCATCGGCCGTGTAATCTGGTGGTGCCGCGAGGCCCGTTGAGGCGCCAAAACTAACCGTCGCCAGCGACACGACCAGGCCAATCTTAACTGTCGCCGCCGCCATTCGCCCGCGCGCCCATATTTTTCCGCGTCGCGCCCGCAAACCAGCCCCCGCCGGGCCTTCCCGTCCCACTATGTCCCGGTTTTGCCCGCCATATCCCGGATCAGACCTGGCACAACACTAAGTGTCGCTGCACACAAAAAGTGAGCCCGTTGGGGAGCACGCGCGGCCCCCTGTTCGGCCCTGTTCCCAGGCTCCCACAGACCAGCAGAAAACCACCCCCAAATTGTGCCGAAACTGCGTGTGCAGGAGCGCCCACGGCACACCCTTGGCGGTCCAGCCCCCCCCCGCTCTCGCGCCGGTCAGCGAGGCCTATTATCGTCTAGTCCCAACAGAAAAGGCCCGCCTCCTCCATCTGGAGGCGGGACGTCCTCGTAAGCTTAGGGGTCATCGCGCCCAGGCTTGAGTGGTGCCGGACCTCATTGTAAAGCATCTGCCAGTCCTCGATTACGACCTTGTCCACCACTCTGGATCATTAGGATGTGCAGAGGAACTCACTCTGGCAAGATAAAAGGGGCTGTGAAGCGCACCGTGGTCCCTTGGCCGAGGACGCTTTGCGCCTCCACCGTTCCACCCATCAAATCGGTCAATCGCTTGACGATGGCTAGGCCCAGCCCCACGCCGCCTCGGCATTTCTCTGATGGGTCTAAGGCCTGCTCGAAGGGGTCGAAAATCCGGGCCAGCTTCCCCTGGGGGATGCCGCAGCCGGAATCGTTCACGGTGAACTCGACCTCCACCATGCGGTTCGTAATGGTTGCCCCGAGTCTAGCCTCCACGCGGACAAACCCTTGGTCCGTGAACTTCAGCGCGTTGCCGGTCAGGTTGAGCAGGATCTGCTGGAGACGGACGTCGTCGCCAATAAGCGTCGGCGGCAGTTGGGGATCGATCTCGAAACTGAACCGGATGCCCTTCCCGGCTACCCGCAAGGAGAAAATCTCCAGGATGGAGGAACGCACGTCCTCCAGGGAAAACTCGGCGGCCATGAGGGCGAGCTTTCCCGCTTCCAACTGGGCTAGATCGAGAATGTCGGTCAGCAGCCGGGTAAGCCGATTGGAGGACTTGATGGCCAAGGTAACATGCTGGGCCTGCGCTTGGCTTAGAGGGGAGAAACCCAACAGTTGCAACGTACCCAGTATACCCTGGAGCGGCGTACGGATTTCGTGGCTCATGCAAGCCAGGAATTCTGATTTCGCCCGAGTCGCCGCTTCGGCCTGATCCCTGGCCCGGATCAAGTCGTCTTCAAGCTTTTTACGCTCCGTAAGGTCGGTCAGGGCGATCCGGCAAGACTTCCCGCCTGCCTCGGGAATCCCCTGCAGCAGGGTGGTAACCGAATCGTCTAAGCGCCTCCCTCTGCGTAACCGCAAGGTCATCTCTGCCTTACCGGACAGCCCGCCGGATGTCTCGCCGAAGCAGAGCATGTCGAGGAACCCGGCGAAGTCAGCCCGTAGCGATTTTGGCACAAAGGCATTAAAGTCCCGGCCAACCAGTTCTTCGCGGGGAGTGTCCAAGAGCGAGGAACATGCGAGATTGGCCCGCAGGATGAGGCCGCTGTGATCAAGCGTGGCGTAACCGACAGGCGCATACTCGTAGAGATCGGTATACTGGCGCAAGGCTGTCTCGGTGTCTTCTTGGGCCAGCCTAAGTTCCTGGTTTTGTATTTCCAGCTCGATCTGGTGGACTTGCAATTCATGGACGAGTGTCCGTGCGTCGTGCAGAATCTGAGCGTCAGCGATCGTCCACCCGGAGGCTTTCAGTCGTGCTTCGGCCCTGCTGCGAAGCTTCTCAGTGGGATCCGCCTTATTGTCCGAATTGTGCATAGCGCTTGTCTAGCCTTTTCAGTTTGGCCTACACGACAACGAAGCCGATGTTTTATACAGCCGCTTTAGAGCCGTCCTTTTGTTTCATTGGCTGGAACAACCACGCCCGTCCCAATCCCGGCAAGTTCTTCAAACTTGGCGCTCGTTTCACGCAGCCTGGCTTCCAGGCGTTTGGCTTGTGAGATGTCGTGGAAGGTGAGCACGACGCCGTCGATTCGGTTGTCGCGAGTCCGGTAGGGGTTGATGCGCATCATGAACCAGCGTCCGTCGCGGACAGAAATCTCCCGCTCAACGTACACCAGGGTGCGCAGAACTTCGGCGGCCTCGTCGAAAAGTGCGGGATAGGGCAGGTCGGAGACCAAGTCTGCTAGAGGACGGCCGACGTCTCCAGGGATGAGTTTGACGATGGCGGTGGCCTGCGGAGTGAATCGGCGGATGCGGAATTTCTCATCCAGAAAGATTGTGGCGATTTCTGTGCTGTTGAGCAAGTTTTCCATGTCGTCGTTGGTCATGGACAACTCGTCTACCTTGTCTTGAAGCTCTGCGTTCAGAGTTTGCAATTCCTCGTTCAATGACTGCATCTCTTCACGAGACGTGGTCAGCTCTTCGTTCGTTGACTGCAGTTCCTCATTCGTTGACTGCAGCTCTTCGTTTGCAGATTTGAGCTCTTCCTGAGAAGCCTGCATCTCTTCAACAGTTGTCCGCAATACAAATCGCATTTGTTCTAGTTCATGCTCCAGATGCTCCTGTCGTTCCAGTGCGGCAACCCCCTTCTTGCCTCGCGTTGAACATTTTCTTGGCGGAGTGTTCTGTTCGGAGAAGGTCAGCATAACCATTCCGCGCAGGGATTGGGGCTCTTCAATGGCCTGGATCGAAACGTCAACCGCTCGAACCTTTCCACCTGCCTCCACTTTGAGGTTGCGTAGTGTGATCGACCCGTGCTTTCGCACCGTCTGGAAGGCTATGGTCAGTTCGTTGCGCAAGCCTTCCCTGGCCATGGCCAGGACGTTCCAGTTGACCTTGCCGGCCGCCGGTTCCAAGTAGTTTCCGGTGCGGCCGTTGATGTACAGTATTTCCCCGGCCTCGTTGACCAGTACGGCTGCAGGAGTGAAGCGGCTCAACAGGAACTGATCGGCCATGTCCTGCAAGTTCTTCGACGGCGAAGAGGAGATGGACGCCTCCGGCGCGGGCAGGGCAGGTGGCAACGGCTGGAAGTGGGGCAGCGTCATCACCGCGAACATTTTGCCTGACCGATCTGCGCGGCGGAAGATGCGAAATTTTCCGTCCAAGGGATAAAAATGGTCACTCGCGCCGCCAATGGACTCCGCGCTGCCCAGGAATAGGACTCCCCCTTCGTTGAGGCTGTAGGCGAACAGAGCCAGAAGCTTGCTCTGCTGCTCCTGCTCCAGGTAGATGAGCAGGTTGCGGCAAGTCAGGAGGTCAATTCTGGTGAATGGGGGATCGCCGATGACGTTTTGCGTAGCGAAGACAACCATCTCGCGTATGGACTTGACCACGCGATAGCTGCCGTTTTCAGCGGTGAAGTAACGGGCCAGAAGCTCGCCCGGAACGTCGCCCTCGATGTTTGCCGTATATGTCCCTTGCCGGGCGGCTTCAATGGCGTCCGGGTCCAGGTCCGTGGCGAAAATTTGCAACGAATAGAGAGCGCTGGAGTTTAAGGCCTCGACCGCCTCCTTGAATGTGATGGCCAGGGAATATGCCTCCTCGCCCGTGGAGCAGCCCGGAACCCAGGCCCGAAGCGCCCCTCCGTCCGGCAGCCCGCTCAAGAGTTCCGGCAGGGTTCGTGTCCGCAGGTGCTCCCAAGCCTCCGGGTCGCGGAAAAAGCTGGTCACGCCGATCAACAGTTCCTTGAAGAGCAGAGCCGTCTCCTGGGGATTCTCTTGCAGCATGCGGGCATAGGTCTCGATCCGGTCGATCTTATGAATATTCATACGCCGCTCGATACGGCGATACATTGTGCTCTTCTTGTAGGCAGAGAAATCTTGCTTGGTTCGCGCGCGCAAGGTGACTAGGATTTTGCCCAGCCAGCAGCCCCCCTTGTCCGGGATTTGCAAAGACCCGCCAGCGCGCAGCGGGCGTGAAACTGCAACGCCGATGATTCTTTCGGGAAGCTCTGAGGCCGGGGCCACGATGTCCGCCAACCCAGCGTCGATCACACTCTTGGGCATGCTGTCATACTTCGCCTCGGCCGGTTCCTGGGCAAGGGTGAAACCACCGCTTTCCTTGATGGCGCGCATGCCCGCCAAACCGTCCGACCCCATGCCGGAGAGTACCACGCCAACGCATTGTTCCTTGCGGTCATCGGCCAGGGAGCGCAGGAAATGGTCGATGGGGAGCCTAAGGCCGCGCGGGGCCGAGGGCTTCATCAGGTGTAAGATCCCATTTAGGATGGACAAATCGGCATCGGGGGGGATCACATGGACCTGGTCGGGCTTGACGCGCATGCGGTCCTTGATCTGGACCACCTTCATTTCGGTGAAACGCTGGAGAAGCTCTGGCAGAGTCCCAGGTTTCGTTGGGTCCAGGTGTTGAACGACCACGAACGCGATACCGGATTCCTTTGGCACATGGCGCAAGAATTTCTCCAAAGCGTCCAGGCCCCCGGCTGAAGCTCCGATGCCAACGATAACGCTTGGCCCGGAAGTCTTGCGGCGCTGGGGGCGCTTAATGTCACCGCGCGCAACGGGGCTATAAGATCCCTTGAGTGGAGTGGTGGAGGTTGTTTCGCTCATGTTTGCATTTCGTAGTCCAGTCCCAGAATGATGGCAACACCACGGGTCAATCAGGGCAGACGCCTTCTCGGCTCATAGGCCCCAGATCAGCATAATAACACGTCGAATCGGTTGTAAACTGGCAAACCTTTCTCGGATGCCTACCCCAGTTCCACGAGACTTCGAAAAGCGGGCACCCCAGGACTCTCGACCATGCTCCTCATGGGCAACGGCGCGACTGGCGCGGCCTTCACGGCGGCGCAAGATGAAGTCGGCCAATTGATTGCGATCCACAGGCCCGGTTTATTTACGAGTGGCCGTGCATTTTGCGCCCATTGACGATCGTCACCACCTCGGCCATCCTCGCGCCATGTGAACCCATCCTGCCCTTGATGCAGTCACGATGACATTGCCAGCAACCGCAACCGCCAATCATCCAGTTCATCCAAGCCAGCTTGAACGAAGCAACTACCGAACGAAGAAACGAAAAAACTCCTCCAAGTGATCACCTCCGTTGGCTAACCTCTGGATCACCGGACTGGCCCAACGGGGGTCTGGTTTTCCCGGGGAACTGTTATCCTTTGCACATTTTGTCCTATTATTTCAATGGACAATTTCCGCCTTCCATTTCTTGGGCGCAGGGGGCCATGAGTTCAAATCTCGCCGCCCCGACCAGAGGAATCAATGGGTCATGATGTTCCATCATGGCCCATTTTTCTATGGGAATTTATCTGTGGCCAATTCTGTGGGCCTGACCTGCCGGTGTTCTTCGGACCACTCAATTCTTGAGGGTGGTTCCCCTGGTGATGGCGCCGGGCCGCGTGCGCCATGCACTCCCGGCAGCTACTCCTTGAACCTGTACCCCACCCCCGTCTCCGTGTGCAGGTGCCTGGGGCGGGCCGGATCGGGCTCGATCTTCTGGCGCAGCTTGTGGACGTGGATGCGCACGTAGTGTTCCTGCCCCTGGCTGTGCTTGCCCCAGACCTCCTTGAGGAGCTGCCCGTGGGTGACCACCTTGCCCGCGTGGCGCGCCAGGAAGGCCAGCATCTTGAACTCCGTGGGGGTCAGGTGGACCTCTTCGCCGCCCAGACGGACCACGTGCGCCTCAATGTCGATGGACAGGTCGCCGAATCGGTAGCTGCCCGAGGGCGGGGCGTCCGCCGTTGCCCCGCGTCGCAGCAGCGCCCGAATCCTGGCAGCCAGCTCCGCCAGGCTGAAGGGCTTGGTGAGGTAGTCGCTCGCGCCCAGGTCCAGGGCTGACACCTTGTCCTGCTCCCGACCGCGCGCGGACACCACGATCACCCGCGCCCGGCTCCAGGGCGGTAGCGCCTGTATGATCTCCTCCCCGTCCATGTCAGGCAACCCGAGATCAAGCAGGATGACCCCCGGCTCGTGGGATGACGCCATGGCAAGAGCCTCGCGTCCGGTGCGGGCCTCGATCACGGCGTAGCCTTCGGCCTGAAGGAAGGGCTTCAGGAATCGCAGGATGGCCGTTTCGTCGTCCACGACCAGGATGGTGGCGGTCTTGTTACTTGTCATGACTGGTCATGAAGCGGGAGGGTCATGGTGAAGCGTGCCCCGCTGGGGGCGTTGTCCCGCGCCGTGATGCTTCCGCCGTGTGCCCTGATCACGGCCTTGCAGATGGCCAACCCCAGGCCGTAGCCTTCGGCGTCCCGGCCATCGCCGCGCCCCCCCCCTCGCCGGTCGTCACGCTGATAGCGCTCGAACAGCCTGTCGTGATCGCCCGGGGGCAGCCCCGGCCCGGTGTCGCGCACTTCGATCACGGCTTCGCCCCGGCGCGTGTCGGCCAGGATGGCGATGGTGGTTCCCGGCGGGGTGTACTTGGCGGCATTCTCCAGAAGATTCAGGAACACCTGCTCCAAGAGCACCTCGTCCATGGGGATGGGCGGCATGTCCGGTGGCACGTCCACCCGCACGGGGTGTCCGGCCAGGATGGACTCCAGCCGCGCGAGCGAACTGCCGATGACCTCCTCCAGCGGCACAGGCTTGAGTTCCGGCACCACTGCCCCGGACTCCAGCGCCGCGATGCGCAGCAGGTTGTCCGCCAACCGCTCCAGGCGCGAGGCCTCGGCGGCGATGTTCTCTTCCAGGGCGCGGCGAACTTCCGGGCTGGCCGATTCCCCCAGGGCCATGAGGCTCTCGGCGCTGCCGGAGATGGCCGCCAGGGGGGTCTTGAAGTCGTGCGTCACCGTTGAAAGCAGGGCCGAGCGAAGCTTCTCGCGCTCGGCCTCCATGAGGGTGACCTTGGCCTTTTCCTCCAGGCGGTCCACGTCCAGGGCCATGGCGGTCTGGTGCACAAAGGCGTCCAGCAGACGCCTCCTGTCCGGCAGCAGCAGGGAATCACGCGCATCCTCGTCGAGCGGTTTGAGCCCGATCACCCCTAGAACCTCGTCTGCTCCAGGCAGCGGCAGGAAGAGGATGTCGGAATCCGCCAGGGTCTGGGTGGACTGCCCGGCAGGCTTCTCGTTGTCTAAAACCCACTGGGCCACGCCGTGGTCCTTGCTGGAGAGCAGTTCCTCGTCGCTGGACATGAAGGCCGTCTCCAACTTGCCGGATGCTCCGGGTAGCAGCACGAAGGCCTTGCAGCCGAACACGGCGGCGATGTGGTTTCTGGCCACCTGAACCAGATTGGCGGCACCCCGGTTGGCGGCCAGGTGCCTGGAGAGACCGCTCAACTCGGAGGCCTGCCGCTCCAGCTGGCCCGCGCTGTCCGCCTGGGCCTTGATGCGCGAGGCCATGCCGCTGATGACCAGGCCCACCAGGAACATGACCAGAAACGTGACCAGATAGGCTACGTCCGTCACCGCGAGGCTGAAACGCGGCGGCACGAAGCAGATATCGAAGGCCAGCACGCTAAGTCCCGAAGCCAGGGCGGAGGCTCTACGGGGCAGCCAGAAGGCCACGGCCATGACCCCCACCAGATAGACCATAATCAGGTTGGCCAGCTCGAAATACGGGAACATGGCGAAGCAGGCCGCCGTGGAAAGCCCCACCACCGACACGGCTGCCGCGTAGTCCTTCCACCGGGGGGTGGGGAGCGCTTCAGGCCTGGCCGCACGCGGAGTGCCGGTGTCCTGCCCTTTGATGACGTGGACGTCGATCTCCTCGGAGAGGCGCACCAGCTGATCCACGGGGCTGCCCCGCAGCAGGTCGGTGAAGCGCCGATGCAAGGGCTTGCCCACCACGATACGGGTGACGTTGTGCTGTCTGGCGAAGCCGACGATGAGCCGCGCCACGTCCCCGCCAGCCAGCACGTGGGTCTGCGCGCCCAGCTCACGAGCCAGGTTCAGGTTGGCAAGCGCCCTGCTGGTCTGCTCTCCGCCGGGCTGGTGCTGGATGTACAGGGCGTGCCAGGGCGCGTGCAGGCCGTCAGCCAACCGCTTTGTGGCGCGCACCAGGGTGGCCGAGGTGGGAGACGGCCCCACACACACCAGGATGCGCTCTGCCGTGGGCCAGGTGGTCTGGATGGAGTGCCCCTGGCGGTAGATCAGCACCTCGGTGTTCACGCGGTTGGCCGTGGAGCGCAGCGCCAGCTCGCGAAGGGCGCTCAAGTTGCCGGAGCGGAAGAAGTTCTCCCCGGCCCACTCGGCCTGCCTGGGCAGGTAGACCTTTCCCTCGTTCAGGCGCTGGCGCAGGTCCTCGGGGGGCAGGTCCACCAGGATGACCGATTCTGCGCGCTCAAGCACCGCGTCGGGCACAGTCTCGCGCACGCGCACCCCGGTTATCTGGGCCACGATGTCGTTCAAGCTCTCCAGGTGCTGTACGTTCAGGGTGCTCCAGACGTTCAGCCCGTTTTCCAAAAGCTCCTCCACGTCCTGCCAGCGCTTGGGATGGCGCGAGCCGGGGACGTTCGTGTGGGCCAGCTCGTCCACTAGGATGAGGGCGGGACGCCGGGCCAGGGCCTCGTCCAGGTCGAACTCTTCCAGCAGGTGCCCCCTGTAGTCGATCCGTTTGCGTGGCAGGGCGGGCATCTCGTACAGGAGGGCTTCGGTCTCCTCGCGTCCGTGGGTCTCGACGATGCCCGCCAGAAGGTCCAGTCCCTCGGCCATCTTGGCGCGCGCGGCCTCCAGCATGGCGTAGGTTTTGCCCACGCCGGGGGCCATGCCGAGAAATATCCTCAACTGGCCCCTGCGTTTGCCTTCCTCTTCGCGCCTGACTATGGCCAGCAGGGCGTCGGGGTCCGGACGTTGATCCTCTTCTCGCATGGTGTCGTCCTACTCCTTGTCGGCCAAGGCATCCAGGGCAAGATTGAGTTCCAGCACGTTCACGCGCGGCTCACCCCAGAATCCCCACAGAGGCCCTTGGGTGTGCCTGACGACCAGGGCAGACACGCTGTCGCGGGAGAGTTTCCGGGCCGTGGACACCCGGTCGACCTGGTAGGCGGCTGCCTGGGGGCTTATGTGCGGGTCCAGGCCACTGCCAGACGCCGTGACCAGGTCCATGGGAATGGGAGCGTCCCCATGAGCGCCCTTGAGCTTAGCGACGCGCTCGGCCACGGCCTCGGCCAGGGCGGGGTTGGACGGCCCCAGGTTGGAGCCGGACGAGGCCCCGGCGTTGTAGGCGTGCGGCGAGGTGGCCGAGGGCCTGCCCCAGAAATGCCGGGGGGACTCGAAGGGCTGCCCGATGAGCGCCGATCCTGCCGGGACGGCCGGGCCGGACTGGCCCAGGATCAGGCTGCCCGAGGCCTGGGCCGGGAACAGCGCCTTGCCCGCGCCGGTCATGGCCAGGGGGTAGGCCAGCCCGGTCAGGAGCATCATCCAGAAGAGCATCAGAAACGCCGGCTTGAGCTGCTGGGCGAATATCGTGAACATGTCAGGCTCCTGTGGCATTCGAGAGAACACAACCCTGTTTTCACGGGATAATCATTGGATGTTTTATCTTCCGCTACGCCCAACCCAGGGCGGAGATGATGACGTCTATGAGCTTGATTCCCGCGAAGGGCACAAGCAGCCCCCCCAGCCCGTAAATCAGCAGGTTTCGCCGCAGGGCCATGGCCGCCGGGGCGGGCACGTACTTCACACCCTTGAGCGCCAGCGGAATCAACACCACGATGATGAGGGCGTTGAACACCACGGCGGAAAGCACGGCGGACTTGGGTGTGGCGAGCTCCATCACGTCCAGTACCCCAAGCTGCGGGTAGATGCCCGCGAACACCGCCGGGATGATGGCGAAGTACTTTGCGATGTCGTTTGATATGCTGAACGTGGTCAGCGAGCCGCGCGTCATCAGGAGCTGCTTGCCAATGGCCACCACTTCCAGGAGCTTGGTAGGGTTGGAGTCCAGGTCCACCATGTTCCCGGCCTCCTTGGCGGCCTGCGTGCCGGAGTTCATGGCCACGCCAACGTCGGCCTGGGCCAGGGCCGGGGCGTCGTTTGTGCCGTCGCCGGTCATGGCCACCATCTTGCCTTCGGCCTGGTACTGGCGGATGCGGGCCAGCTTGGCTTCCGGCGTGGCCTCGGCCAGGAAGTCGTCCACGCCCGCCTCGGCAGCGATGGCCGCGGCAGTGAGCGCATTGTCGCCGGTGACCATGATGGTCTTGATGCCCATGGAGCGAAGCTCGGCGAAGCGCTCGCGGATGCCTCCCTTCACGATGTCTTTGAGCCATATGGCCCCCAGCGGCCTGCCGTTCTCCGACACCAGAAGCGGCGTGCCCCCGGACTTGGCGATGTCGTGGATGAAGAGGTCGATTTCCTTGGGGATGCGCTGGCCGGAGTGCTCGGCCAGGGCCTTTATGGCGTCGGGCGCGCCCTTGCGGATCAGGCGCTCCGGCAGGTTCACGCCCGACAGGCGGGTCTGGGCGGTGAAGGGCACGAAGGTGGCACCCAGCTCGTGCAGGTCGCGCCCGCGAATGCCGAAGCGCTCCTTGGCCAAAACCACGATGGAGCGGCCCTCGGGCGTCTCGTCGGCCAGCGAGGCCAGCTGGGCCGCCTCGGCCAACTCGCGCTCGTCCACCCCGCTTACGGGCAAGAAGTTCGAGGCCTGACGGTTGCCCAGGGTGATGGTGCCGGTCTTGTCCAGGAGCAGCACGTCCACGTCCCCCGCGGCCTCCACGGCGCGGCCCGAGGTGGCGATGACCCCCGCCTGGATGAGGCGGTCCATGCCCGCGATGCCGATGGCCGAAAGCAGTCCCCCGATGGTGGTGGGGGCCAGGCATACGAAGAGTGCGGCCAGGGCGGTGATGGTCACGGTCTGCCCCTGGCCGGAGAGCGCCACGGCAAAGGCCGACATGGGCTTCAGCGTCACGCAAACCACCAGGAAGATGAGTGTCAGCGAGGCCAGCAGGATGTTCAGGGCGATCTCGTTGGGGGTCTTGCGGCGTTTGGCCCCTTCCACCAGGGAGATCATGCGGTCCAGGAAGGTCTCGCCGGATTCGGCGGCCACCTTGACCACCAGCCAATCCGAGAGGAGCCGCGTCCCGCCGGTGACGGCGCTGCGGTCGCCGCCCGCCTCGCGGATGACCGGGGCGCTCTCGCCGGTTATTGCCGACTCGTCCACGGAGGCGATGCCTTCCACGATTTCGCCGTCCGAAGGGATGGTGTCGCCCGCTTCCACCAGCATCAGGTCGCCCCGGTGCAGGCTTTTGGCGGGCACGGGGACGAAGGGCGAATCGCGGCGCGGGTGCACGAGCTTCTTGGCGGCCACGTCCTGGCGCAGTCCGCGAAGCGCCGCCGCCTGGGCCTTGCCACGGCCCTCGGCCATGGCCTCGGCGAAGTTGGCAAAGAGCACCGTGGCCCACAGCCACGCGGACACGGAAGCCACGAACCCGAAGGGCGCCTCGCCCTGGCCTGAATAGGCCTGCACGGCCAGCAGCGTGGTCAGGATGCTGCCCACATAGACCGTGAACATCACGGGGTTGCGGGCCTGTCGGGCCGGGGAGAGCTTTCGCACGCAGTCCGTAAGCGCCTGGCGCACGATGGCCGCATCGAACAGAGGCCGCTTGTTCTTGTCTTTGGACATCTCAATGACCTCGTTATTTCAGTTGATACAGGGCCAGATGTTCGGCAACCGGGCCGAGCGCCAGGGCAGGCACGAAGGTGAGCGCGCCCACCACCAGCACCACGGCCATGAGCAGCCCCACGAAGATGGGCCCGTGCGTGGGCAGGGTTCCGGGGCCTTCCTGCAGTCGCTTCTTGCCCGCCATGGACCCGGCCAGGGCCAGCACAGGGATGATGAGCCAGTAGCGCGACACGAACATGGCCACTGCGCCCGCGATGGTCCAGAAGGGCGAGGTGGCGGTGAGCCCGGCGAAGGCGCTGCCGTTGTTGTTGCCCATAGACGAGAACGCGTAGAGCATCTGGCTGAAGCCGTGCGGTCCTGGGTTGGAAACGGCCTCGGGCGGACCGGCCACGGCGGCCAGGGCCGTGCCCATCAGGCACAGAAAGGGCGGGATCAGGATGATGAGCGCGGCCATTTTGGTCTCGAAGGGTTCGATCTTCTTGCCCAGGTACTCCGGTGTGCGCCCCACCATCAGCCCGGCCACGAACACGGCCACCACGGCAAAGACCAGCATGCCGTACAGCCCGGAGCCAACGCCGCCGTAGACCACCTCGCCAAGCTGCATGAGCAGCATCGGCCACATGCCGCCAAGGGGGGTAAAACTGTCGTGCATGGCGTTCACCGAGCCGTTTGACGCGGCCGTGGTGGCGGCGGCCCACAGAGCGGAACCGGCCGCGCCGAAGCGGACTTCCTTGCCCTCCATGCTTGGACCGGCCACCGTTCCGGCTTTGGCCAGCAGCGGACTGGGGGTGGTTTCGGCCTGCATGGTCAGGAAGGCGAAGGACGCGAACAGGATGGTCATGGCCATGAGCACGGCCCATCCCTGACGACGGTCTCCCACCATGACCCCGAAGGTGTGGCAGAGCGCGGCCGGGATAAGCAGGATGGCCAGAAGCTCCAGGAGGTTGGTGAGCGGCGTCGGGTTCTCGAAGGGATGCGCGGAGTTCACGTTGAAGAAGCCCCCGCCGTTGGTGCCTAGCTGCTTGATGGCCACCTGGGAGGCCACGGGGCCGAGCGCGATGCTCTGCCTCGCCTGTGTGGCAGGTTCCGTCCTGGGCTTTCCGCCCTCGTCCAGGACTGGCTTGCCCGTCTCGTCCAGCACTGGCTTGTCGTAGCTGGCAGGCTCCAGGAGGGCGACGGCTGCCGAGCCGTCCAAGGTCTGGGGCACCCCCTGCCATATCAGGGCCAGGCTCAACACGATGGACAACGGCAACAGCACGTAGAGCACCGAGCGGGTGACGTCGCGCCAGAAGTTGCCCAGCCTGTCGGTCTCGCGGCGAGACAGCCCCCGGATCACGGCGGCCATCACGGCCATGCCGGTGGCTGCGGACAGGAAGTTCTGCACCGTGAGCGCCAGCATCTGGGTGAGGTGGCTCACGGTGGTCTCGCCGCCGTAGGCCTGCCAGTTGGTGTTGGTGGCGAAGCTCACGGCGGTGTTGAAGGCCACGAAGGGGTCCACGCCCGGAAGACCCGCCGGGTTCAGAGGCAGCCCGCCCTGCAGGCGCTCGATGGCGTAGACCGCCAGGAGCCCCATGGCGTTGAAGGCCAGCACGGCCATTGCGTAGGTCTTCCAGTCCATCTCGCGGGATGCGTCGATTCCGCAAAGACGGTAGAGGAGACCCTCAAGGGGGCCGAGGGCTTTGTCCAGGCCGCGGGGTTTGTCCTGGTACACGCGCGCGATGTACAGCCCGAGCGGCCAGGACGCCCCGAGCAGCAGGGCCAGATACAAAAGGTATTGGGCAACGTCTGTCGCGTTCATTGGAACCACTCCGGTTTGCACAGGGCCGCCAGCAGGTACAGGAACAGGGCGGCCGCCAGGATGAGGGCCAGGATTTCCACGGTTAATTCCTCTCCAGGCTGGAGACCACGCCGATCAGCCCGAACAGTCCGAAGACCAGGGCCAGGATGAGGGCGACGAAAAGCATGTCCATCGGAACCTCCGTCGAGAGTCGATGGAACCTGGATAATGCCCTGCACGTTAACCTGGTGTAAAAATCGGAGGCGGAGGTGTTAAATCGACATCAACGAGCATCGTCACGAACGGCCCGACACGGGCTTCGGCGGCAACACACCGAGGCAGAAGCCGAGAACGGCTGCATGGCCCACCTTTTCAGACCGCCAACAAAGAGGGAGGATACCCGGCAGACGCCCGGGGGCATGTCCCTTGCCAGCGCCTCGCGATCGATCCGACATCCCGTCGCCTTCCGGGACGCCCTCCGCGACCGGCGGCCCCGGTCAACCTGCAATCCCCCCGCCCCGCATTTTTCCAGTGGCCCCGCGAATGGGGAGTCTTCCCCAATCCGCGTCCGGGTGAGCCCTCGCGGACGGTAAACGGCGCGCATGTTCGATTGACAACCGTTGTTCGTCAATCTAGCTTTCAAGCTAGCATCGCCAGGGCCGCCTCGCGGCGTTGCGCGGCCCTGTATCCGGGTGAATCCTCCAGACCGTACGGACCGGCTCGTCGGATGCAGCAATGAATGAAGCACGCCCTGGGAGGCATTGAGCCCTCGCCGCGAACCCAGGAGCGGAACCGCCAGCCCGGCCCGCCGGTCTGGTCCTGCGAGGGCCTCAAGGCACGGAGACGCCATGGGCAACCCGGCACAAAGCGCAAAGAACGGTCGCTTCGACGTCCTTCAGAACAACGCCGTGGCGATCTGTTACGGCGTGTCCACGCTCATCGTGCTCATCCTGTTCGTGGGGGTCTACTTCAAGTGCCTCCAGGAAAAGCGGCTAGACATCGAGGCAGTGTTCCGCGACACCTCCAACATCTCCCGCGCCGTGGAGGAGCACGCCATCCGTACCTTCGAGCAGGCCAGCCTCCTGGCCCTCTCCATCCGCTCGCGCTACCAGGAGGACGACAAGCTCGATCTGGGTTCCGTGATCAAGGTGGACCCCAAGGCCATGAGCATCTTTCAGCAACTGGCCATCATCAACGAGAAGGGCTTCGTATCCGCCAGCAGCATCCCGGGCTTCGCCCCGGTGGACCTCTCGGGTCGCGAACACTTCAAGGTGCACGCCACGCCCCAGGACATCGGACTGTTCGTCAGCAAGCCCGTGCTGGGCAAGGTTTCGGGCAAGTGGTCCATCCAGCTCACCACGCGCCTCACAAGGGCGGACAAATCCTTCGCCGGCGTGGTGGTGGTGTCGCTCGATCCCTTCTACCTCTCCTCCTTCTACCAGGACATCGACATTGGTCCCCACGGCAGCATCATCCTCGTGGGGCACGACGGCGTGATCCGCGCCCAGAAGAACATGAGCGGCGAGACCGTGGGCACGCCTCTCGACGACGCCACGGTCCGCTTCCTGCGCGACACCTCCTGGCGCACCGCCAACTACACCCTGACGGACCCCGCCACCGGGCAGGCCATGCTCTGCAGCTTCCGCTCCGTGGAGGGTTTCCCGCTGAGCGTGGTCATCAGCGTCTCGGAGGCCGACGCCCTGGCGGGCTACCACGCCAGGCGCGCCCAATACCTGGGTTTCGCCGCCGGTCTTTCGGTGCTCATCTACCTGCTGGCCGCCTGGATGACCCGGGTCTTCACGGCCCTGCGCCAGAGCGCGGGACGCCTGCGCATCATTTTCGACAACTCGCCCGTGGGCATCATGCACCTGTCCGCCGACGGCAGGGTGCTCGACTGCAACCAGCTTCTCGCCGACCAGATGGGCACCCCGCGCGAGGCCATCATCGGGTTCGACGCGGCCCGGCGCAGCGCGGAGAATCTCCGGGACCACGTCCATCGCGCGCTCCAGGGCACGCCCTCGGTCTTCGAAGGCCCCTACACCTCGACCACGGGCGTCAAAACATCCTTCCTGCGCATGATCTGCAACCCCGTGAACCCCGAGCACGTCCCCAACGAGGTGATCGTAACCAGCGAGGACATCTCCGAGCGCCTCCAGGCCCAGGAGCGCCTCAGGATCACCAGCGAGCGGCTGCGGCTGGCCACCCACGCCTCGGGCATCGGAATCTGGGAGCTGGACGTTGCCGGCGACGCCCTGGTCTGGGACGACACGATGCACCACATCTACGGCGTTGAGAAGACGGGCCAGAGCGTCCCCATGGACCAATGGAGGTCCATGGTCCACCCGGAGGACCTGCCCGGCAGCCTCCAGGCCATCGAGAGCGCCCTGCGCGGCGAGGCCGATTTCGACGTGGAGTACCGCATCATCCGCCAGTCCGACGGCCAGGTGCGCCACATCAAGGCCAACGCCCTGGTGGACCGCGGCCCCGACGGCGCGCTCCTGCGCATGGTGGGGGCCAACATGGACATCACGGCCCGCAAGACCGCCGAACTGGAATTGCAGGCCGCCTACGCCGAGATCGAGCAGCGCGTGGCCCTGCGCACCAAGGAGCTGGACCGCGCCATCCAGCTGCTCCACGGGGAGGTGACCGAGCGCAGGCAGGCGCACCGCGAGATCAACCAGATCCTTTCCTCCATCTCCGCCATCCTCATCGGCATCGACCGCGAGGGCCGGGTGGCCCGCTGGAACGGCGCGGCCGAGCACGCCCTGGGCCTGCCCGCCGGTCAGGCCGTGGGCCGCGCCCTGAACGCCCTGCCCCTCAAGTGGGACTGGGACGCCGTGCTCGCCGGCGTGGCCCAGGCCCGGGAGCTCCTCGTGCCCCGCAGGCTCTACAACGTCTGGTACCAACGGCCCGACGGCGGCAAGGGCTTCTTCGTCATCGCCGTGAACCCCGTGCGCGGCGAGGACGGCCAGGCAGACGGACTGCTCATCCTGGGCGACGACATCTCCGAGATCAAGTTCCTGGAGGCCAAGCTCTCCCAGGCCGCCAAGCTCGAGGCCGTGGGACAGCTGGCCTCGGGCATCGCCCACGAGATCAACACGCCCACGCAGTTCGTGGGCGACTCGGTGCAGTTCCTCAAGGACACCTTCACCGACATGGAACGCGTGCTGGCCCTCACCGAGGCCTTCGCGGCCGGAGAGGACCAGGACCACAAGGCCTTCGCGGATACCGCCAGGGCCACGCTGGAAGAGATCGACATCGGCTTCATCAGGGAGGAAACCCCCCGCACCTTCGCGCGCATCTTCGACGGCATCGAACGCATCGGCACCATCGTCCAGGCCATGAAGCGCTTCTCCCACTCCGGCGGGGAGGAGATGCAGCCCGTGAACATCCACCAGGCCATCCGCAACACCCTGACCATCTCGCGCAACGAATGGAAGTACGTGGCCCAGGTGCGCACGGACTTCGACGAGAGCCTCAAGGAGGTCCCCTGCCATCCGGGAGAGATCAACCAGGTGCTCCTGAACATCATCGTCAACGCGGCCCACGCCATCGGCGACGCGGGCAGGACGGGCGGACTGGGCGTCATCACCATCTCCACCCGCAAGGACGGCGACACCGCAGAGATCCGCATCGCCGACAACGGCCCCGGCATCCCCGAAGCCGTGCAGCCCAGGGTTTTCGAGATGTTCTTCACCACCAAGGAGGTGGGCAAGGGCTCCGGGCAGGGCCTGGCCATCTCCCACGACATCGTGGTGAACAAGCACAAGGGCTCGCTCACCTTCGAGACCGCCGAGGGCGCGGGCGCGACCTTCATCATCCGCCTGCCTCTGCGCGACGCCTGACCGCCCGGCGCTCGCTTTGCCGTCAGGCCCACCCGGGCTCACCCTGCCGACGCCCCCCGCGTTCGGCGCGCTCCCCTTGATGCGGGGAGGGTATTGACACCAATCAAACATCGTTTTAATCGGCGATTGAAGCAGCGATTGAAACGAGGTCCCCATGGAACCGGCAGACACCCGCGACCGCATCGTCGAGGCCGCCATCGAAGTCTTCCTGGAAAAGGGCTACGCCGCCGCCACCGTGCGCGACATCTGCGCCCGCGCCCAGGCCAACGTGGCCGCCGTCAACTACCACTTCGGCTCCAAGGAGGCCCTCCACGCCGCAGTCCTGGAGAAGGTCATGGCCGACTGCCAGGCCCTCTACCCCATGCAGGAAGGCCTGGAGGCCGACCAGCCCCCCGGCGAGCGCCTGCGCCGCCTCATCGCCAACATGTACCGCCTCAACTTCCCCGAGGACCCCGAGTCCGCACGGCGCGGCAAGCTCTTCTGGCTGGAGGTGGCCAACCCCAGCCAGAGCTTCCGGCCCCTGGTGGAGCGCTTCATGCGCCCCATCAAGGACGTGCTGGAGGAAATCATCCAGGACATCGCCCTGGGGCCCCTGGACCCCGAAACCCTCCACCTGCTGGCCGCCTCCGTGGCCGCCCAGTGCCTCTTCCACGCCCAGAACGCGGCCTGGCTCTCCCAGCTCTACCCGGAGCGGACCTACGCGCCCGCCGACGTGGAGCGCCTGGCGTCGCACGTGCACCGCTTCTCCCTGGCCGGCATAGAGGCCGAACGCGCGCGCCTGGGGAGGGCGTCGTGAAGGCCCTCGCGCCCCTGCCGACGGCTCCCCCATGCCTGGGAGGCCGCCTGACCCGGGGCCTCCCCGCGAAAGGCCCGGCGTTCGCTCTGACGACGCTCCTGCTGGCGGCGCTCCTGCTGGCGGCCTGCGCCCGGGATGCCGTGCCCCCCAAGGCCCCCCTGCCCGTGGCGGTGCAGCCCGTGGCCGCCCTGGCCGTGCCCGCCGGAGACCAGTCCGCCCTGGCCAACCGCTACACCGCCGTGCTGGCCCCGCGCGAACTGGTCAGCCTGGCCTTCAAGGTGCCCGGCTACGTGGACGAGATCGACCCCAAGGCCCTGGACAAGGGCAGCCGCGTCACCCGGGGCCAGGTGCTGGCGAGGCTGCGCGAGAACGACTACAAGGCCCGCGTGGCCCAGGCCCGCTCCACCCTGGAGGAGGCCCGCGCCTCCCTGGTGCTGGCCGTCAACGACCAGGAACGCAACGCCAGGCTCTACCGCGACAAGGTGATCTCGCGCGGCGAACAGGACCGCACCGACGAACGCAAGGGCGTGGCCCAGGCCCGGGTAGCCCAGGCCGCCGCCGCCCTGGAGCAGGCCGAAATCAACCTGCGCGACGCCTCCCTGGCCTCGCCCATGGACGGCCTGGTGGTGCGCCGAGACGTGGAGCGCGGCTCCCTGGTGAACCAGGGCGGCGTGGCCTTCGTCCTGGCAGACCTCTCCAGCGTCAAGGCCGTCTTCGGCCTGCCCGACCAGGACGTGGCCCGCATCAGCCCGGGCAGCCCCCTGGCCGTGACCACCGAGGCCCTGCCCGGACGGGAGTTCACCGGCACGGTCAGCGCGGTCTCCCCCTCGGCCGACCCCAAGAGCCGCGCCTTCGACGTGGAGGTGACCATCCCCAACCCCGAACGGCTGCTGCGCGACGGCATGGTGGTGAGCGTGCGCCAGGGCGCGGCGGGCGCGCGCGACAGCCTGGCCGCCGTACCCCTGCACGCCCTGGCCAAGCCCCTTGGAGGCGACTCCTTCCTGGTGCACGTGCTGGCGGAAAAGGACGGACGCGCCTACGCCCAGGCGCGCGGCGTGGAGGTGGCGGGCGTGAAGGGCGACATGGTCACCGTGCGCTCCGGCCTCGTCCCGGGCGAGCGCGTGATCACGCGCGGCGCCACCCTGGCCGCGGACGGTCAGGAAGTGCGGGTGATCCGCTGATGGACGCCGCAAGCCTCGCCGAGCGCCGCAACATGGCGCGCTTTTTCGTGGAGCACCGCCACGTCTCGTGGGTGCTGCTGGTGGGCGTGCTGGTCTGGGGCGTGTTCGGCTACGCCATGATGCCCCAGCGCAAGGACCCCGAAATCCCCGTGCGCGTGGCCGCCGTGCTCTGCCCGTGGCCGGGCGCGCGCGCGGAGAAGGTGGAGGAGCTCGTCACGCGCGTCATCGAGCAGCGCGTGGCCGAGAACGACAAGGTGGAGCGCGTGGAGTCCACCTCGCGCACGGGCATGTCCGTGGTCACGCTCAAGCTGCGCGACGAGGTGGCCCAGACCGGCGAGGTCCTGGACGACATCAACCTGAAGCTGAACGCCTTGCGCAATCTCCCCGATGGGGCCGGTCCCGTCACCTTCCTGAAGGATTTCGGGGACACGGCCACGCTCATGCTCACCGTGGCCTCGCCCCGGGCCGGGCAGGCCGAGGCGGCCCTGCGCGCGCTCCAGGCCGGGCGCATCCTGGACGGCCTGCGCCGGGACGCCCCGCCCGGACCCCGGCTGGCCATGGTGCTGGTGGTGCCGCCCACGGTGCCCCAGGCCCAGGTGGAGCGCAAGCTGGGCCTCTTCACGCGGGGCCTGGAGGGCGACGGGCGCTTCGCGGACGTGCGCTCCGGCTCGGAGTCCGGCGTGGTGGTGGTGGACGCGGCCACGGCCATGGCGGCCGGGGAGTTCCGGGAGTTCGTCCGCGAGTTCGCGAGCACCGGCCTGCACCACGCCGAGCTCAACCCGGACCTCTGGCAGCCCGTGGTCGTCTCCGACACCGCCCGCCTGGGCGAGGAGATGGCCGACCAGGCCGGGGACAAGTACACTTGGCGCGACCTGGAGGCCTTCACCGACACCATCGCCCGCACCCTGCTGGGCGTGCCCGAGGTGGCCAAGGTGACGCGCTGGGGCGTGCGCCCCGAGACCGTGTTCCTGGACTATTCCCAGGAGCGCCTGGCCTCCTACGGCATCCAGCCCTGGCGCGTGCGCGACGCCTTCTCCGGGCGCAACATCGCCCCCAGCGGAGGCGTGGCCGAGTTCGGCGGACGTCGCGTGGCCCTGGAGCCCACGGGCGAGTTCTCCTCCGAGCGCGAACTGCAAGACACCCTCCTGGCCGGGAGCCTCTACCTGCGCGACGTGGTGGAGATCGAACGCGGCTACGAAACCCCCGCCGACACCGTGAACCGCTACACCGCCCGCGACGCCCAGGGGCGCTGGACCCCGGGCAAGGCCGTGACCCTGGCCGTGACCATGCGCGCGGGCCAGCAGATCGGCGCATTCTCCGACAGCGTGGACAAGGCCCTGGAAGAACTGCGCCAGCGCCTGCCCGAGGACCTGACGCTGGCGCGCACCTCCGACCAGCCGCGCCAGGTGGAGGAGAGCGTCTCGCTCTTCATGCGCAGTCTCCAGGAGGCCGTGGTCCTGGTGGTGCTGGTGGCGCTCATCGGCTTCCGGGAGTGGCGCTCGGCGCTGCTCATGGCCCTCTCCATCCCCGTCACCCTGGCCATGACCTTCGGCATGATGCACCTGCTGGGCATCGACCTCCAGCAGATCTCCATCGCCTCGCTCATCCTGGCCCTGGGCCTCCTGGTGGACGACCCTGTGGTGGCCGGAGACGCCATCAAGCGCGACCTGGCGGCCGGAAAGCCCCGCGCTCTGGCCGCCTGGGCCGGACCCACGCGGCTGGCCAAGGCCATCCTCTACGCCACCATCACCAACATCGTGGCCTATCTGCCCTTCCTGCTGCTCTCGGGCGACAAGGGGCGCTTCCTCTACTCCATGCCGGTGGTGGTCGCCTGTTCGCTGGTCTCCTCGCGCGTGGTCTCCATGAGCTTCATCCCCTTCCTGGGCTATTACCTCCTGCGCACCCGCCAGGACCTGCCCGACCCCACCCGGGGCTTCGCCCGGCTCTACCACCGGCTGGGAGGCTGGCTCATCGACCACCGCTGGAAGGCCCTGGCCGTCTCCCTGGTTTTCCTGGCGGGCGGCTTCTGGACCAAGAGCCTGCTCAAGCCCATGTTCTTCCCCATCGACCGCTCCTACCTCTCCTACGTGGACGTGATCCTGCCCGAGGACGCCCCGGCCGACCTCACCGACCAGACCACCGCCCGCGTGGAAAAGGCCATCCTGGACGCCGCCGCGGACTTCGGGCGCACCCATGCGGAGTTCGCCGACCCGCTCAAGTCCCTGACCACCTTCATCGGCGCGGGCGGCCCCCGCTTCTGGTTCTCCGTGACACCGGAGCTGAAAAAGCCCAACTACGCCCAGATCCTCGTGGAAACCCGCGACAAGCGCACCACCGAATTCTTCTGCGGCCCCCTCCAGGCCGCCCTGCGCGCCACCATCCCCGGGGCGCGCGTGGACGTGCGCCGCCTGGAGACCGGGCCGCCCGTTGGCGTTCCGGTGCAGATACGCATCTCCGGGGAGGACGAGGCCACCCTGCGCGCCCTGGCAGAGCGGCTCAAGGCCGCCCTGCGCGCCCTGCCTTCAGCGGATCGCGTCAGCGACAATTGGGGGGGCTACCGCTTCACCGCGCGCCTGGACATCGACCCGGACAAGGCCGCCCTGACCGGGGTCTCCAACCAGGACGTGGCCCGCTCCACGTCGCTGGCGGTCAACGGGCTCGCGGTCACGAGCCTGCGCGAGGGCAGGCTCTCCATTCCGGTGGTGCTGCGCCTGCGCGGCGAGGAGCGCGCCAGGCTCGAGGACGTGGCCAACCTCTACGTCTACCCCCAGGCCTCGGACCACAAGGTCCCCCTGACCCAGGTGGCCAACATCGGCTGGACCATGGAGAGCGAGGCGATCGCCCGGCGCAACCACTACCGCACAATCACGGTCTCCTGCTTTCCCATGCCCGGGGTGCTGCCCTCCCAGGTGGTGGAGGCCGTGCGCCCGGCGCTGTCGGCCCTGCAGGCCGACCTGCCCCCGGGCTGCTCCCTGGTGATCGGCGGCGAGCACGAGGAGCAGGTGAAGGGCTTCAAGGAGCTGGGCATGGTGATGGCCGTGTCCGTGGCCATGATCTACCTGGCGCTGCTCTTCCAGTTCCGCAACGCGGTGAAGCCGCTTCTGGTGTTCGGGGCCATCCCCTACGGCGTGGCCGGGGCGCTCGTGTCCCTGGCGCTGATGGGCCAGCCTTTCGGGTTCATGGCCTTCCTGGGCATCGCCAGCCTGATCGGCGTGATCGTGAGCCACGTGATCGTTCTCTTCGATTTCATCGAGGAGCGCCTCCAGGCGGGCGAGCCCCTGCGCCAGGCCATCCTGGACGCGGGCGTGCTGCGGCTGCGCCCGGTGCTCATCACCGTGGGGGCCACGGTGACGGCGCTCTTCCCCCTGGCCGCCAGCGGCGGGCCGCTCTGGGAGCCCCTGTGCTACGCCCAGATCGGCGGGCTCACGGTGGCCACGTTCGTCACGCTGCTCATGGTGCCCGTGCTCTACGCCATCGCCGCCTTCGATCTGAAGGCCTTCGGCAAGATGCGCTGAGGCCCAGGCCGGGCTCAGAAGCGGTAGACCACGCCCACGGAGACCTTCCACGGGTCGCCCGAGAGGGCCTGGTGCACGTGGCGGCGGCAGAAGCCGGGCTTGGAAAACTCGCCGTGTGCCCAGCCCGTCTCGGCCACGAGGCGCAGGTTGTCCTGGATGACGTAGCTGTGGTCCAGGGTCACGGCCATGACGGACTGGCCCTCGATGAGGTCGCGCCCCATCTGGAAGTAGCTGCACACGCCCCAGAGGGCGAAGCCGTCCATCACGGCGCGCAGGGAGTTCAGGCCGCGCACGTAGGCGAAGGTGGCGCGGTGGGTAAGCTTGGGCAGGAAGCTCATCTGGTCCAGGGTGAAGGAGACGCCCCAGGTTCCGATGGGGTTGATGCCCAGGGTGGCGTTGGAGAGCTCCTGCCCGCTGTTGAAGAGGAAGGTGTTGCCCGGGCCCCAGGAGTCCACCAGCACGGGCAGGCGCTCGGAGCCGTTGCGCGTGGAGCCGTCCTCACCGGTGGACCACCACGCCGATGCCTTGGGCACGGCGAAATCGAAGCCCCGGTATTCCACGGCGGCGTCCGCGAAGAGGCCGCCCCGCAGGCTTTTGGCGCGGTCGTTCCAGGCGCCCTGGCCGGCGATGATGTCGGCGTTGAAGCGCCAGGGATCCAGCGCGTCCACGCTGAGGGCAGCTCCGACCCAGAGGAAGGGGTTGCGGTCGTTGCGCCAGCCCTGGGGCGCGGCCCGGTAGCCCGAGGAGAGCACGCCCGCGCCGAGGGTGTCGTCCAGGCCGGGTCCGCCGGTCTGGGTCTGCCAGTTCACGGCGTTGCCCGCCAGGCCGAAAGCCGTCCAGGGCGTGAAGGACACGCCGTCCAGGGCCACGGGCAGGGTGAGGAAGAACAGGTCGAACTCGTCGGCCACCTGGGTGGTGGTGGGGTCCATGTCGCGGTTCGTGTCGATCAGGCGGGAGTAGCCGGCCACCAGGGAGAGCGCGTCGCCCATGAGCGGGGCCGCCACGGTGAGGGCGGCCGAGCGCGTGCCGCCCAGCACGGGGTTGGCGTTGAAGTAGCCCGAGGAGACGGGCAGGTCCGTGTTCTGGAGCCCGGCGGTGATCTTCACGCGGGTGCCGGGCCAGATGAAGCGCAGGTAGGCCTGGTAGACCTCCAGGCTCACTTGGGGATTGTCCACGGTGAAGGTTCCGCTGCCCCAGGGCGTGTTGTTCACGCGCACGCCCAGGCGGAAGGCCAGGTTTTCCGAGGCCGCGAAGTCCGTGCGCAGCCGGAAGCGCTCCCAGATGGTCAGGGCGTCCATGGTCTGCCGACCGTTGTAGTTCCAGCCGGTGAAGTTCTGCATCAGGAAGAAGTTGGCATGGATGCGGGCGTCGCCGGTCATGCGCACTTCGGTTTCGGCCCGGGCCGCCTGGGGAAGAAGGACGCATAAGGCCAATGCGAGAGCGATGAGCGCACGCTGCATGGGAAGCCTCCCTGGGAGTGTTGGCGCACACTAGGGGAAGCGCGCGAGGCCGGTCAAGCGCCGGTGCGCCGCGCGGGGAGCCGTCCCTACGGGTCCTCGTCGCGGCAGGTTTCGCGGCCCGCGCGCTTCACGCGGTAGAGTTCCCGGTCCGATCGGTGGAGCAGGGCATCCAGGGTCTGCCCGTGCTCCGGGAACAGGGCCACGCCCACGCTGACGCCCAGGAGCGCCTCGCGGCCCCCGCCCAGGCGGTAGGGCTCGCACAGCGCGCGGACGATCTTGGACTCCACGAGCCGGGCGTCGTTCTCGCCGCGCACGTTCACGAGCAGCGCCACGAACTCGTCGCCCCCGAAGCGGGCCACGGCGTCGTTGCGGCGCAGGCAGGCCCCGATGCGCCGGGCCGCCTCCACGAGCACGGCGTCCCCGGCGGCGTGGCCCTGCACGTCGTTGACCTCCTTGAAGCGGTCCAGGTCCATGGAGAGCACGGCCAGGCGTTCGGAGCGCCGCAGGGCGTCCTCCCGGGCGATGGCGAAGCGTTCCGCGAAGGCCCGGCGGTTGGCCAGCCCGGTGAGGCTGTCGGTGGCCGCCAACTCCTGGAGACGCTCGCGCAGCATGCTCTCGCCTGTCACGTCGGCGGCGCTCCACAGCATGCATTCCTCCCCGTCCAGGACCAGCGGCACGGCGGAGAACTGCCCCACCAGCTCGCTGCCGTCGCCTCGGGCCAGGCGCGCCTCGGCCCGCCCGCCCTCCCCCGGCGCGTCCGCCAGGGCCTTCGCGGCGGGAGCGAGGCCCAGGTCCTCCAGGGTTCTTCCCAGGGTCTGACCTCGGGAGCGCCCAAACACGGCTTCGAAGCCGTCGTTGACCTCCAGCACCGTCGCTTCGCGCCCGTGCGCGATGAAGAGCGCATACGGCGCGGAGTGGAAGGCCTTGGCGAACTTTTCCTCCTGGGCCGACACTTCGTCCATGAGCCTGCGCGTGAGCGAAAGGGCCAGGGCCACCAGCATGCAGATGTGCAGGGCGATGTAGCCCGTCACGGCCACGGAGTCGGCCAGGGCCGGGGGGTGGGGTCCCGCGTCCGGGGGCCTCGCGGTCAGGATGACCAGGCGCGCCGCGCTCACCACGGCGTAGCCGGCCGCCACGAGCCCGGGCAGGAATGTGTAGCGGCGCACGCGCGGCCCCGCACGCGCCAGGAGCAGCCAGGCCGTCTGGGCGTTGACGAACGCCAGGATGCACGAAACGGCCACCGTGCGCGCCACGATGTCGTCGTGCACCACGGTGTAGTGCGCCATGGCCCAGGCGAAGAGCGCGTAGGCCGCCAGGTTGACCCAATGGGAACCGCGCTTGCCCGTGTAGCGCCGCATGCCCTCCAAGAGGAGCCAGGAGCTGGACATGAGCACCACGTTGCCGCCCGCAACGGCCGCGACGTGCGGCAGCCCCCCGCGCGCCAGAATGAGCCCCACGCCCGCCACCTGGGTGGCGGCCTGGGCGAACCACAGCCCCAGCCCGTCGAACTTGCGCCCGTAGCGCGCCCAGAGGAGCGCCGTGGTCAGGAGGCTGATGACGTTGACGATAAGGTTGAGCGTCAGGAGGGTGGTGAAGTCGAGCATGGCGGCATGTCCCACGTGCAGATAGCGCGTTTACCCGGCCAGGACCATGCGAATTAATGATACATCATTTCAGATGATTGCACGACATGACAAAAGGCAAGGGCCGCGACTCGCGTCGCGGCCCACAGCTTGATGACAAACCCCGAAGCGGGGTTTGTGGGATACGCTTACGGGCGGCAAAGCCGCCCTGCTCCAGGCTGCGCTGCGCGCAGGGCTGCTGAAAAAGCCGCAAAGCCGACTTTATCAGCAGCCTCGGCCGCGACTCGCGTCGCGGCCCTTCGAAGACTGCCGGAGGACCCGGCTCAGGCCAGGGCGCGGGGCTTGCCCGCCCCCGGGGGCAGGGCCTGCCCGCC